>NZ_JBWYIW010000004.1:0-197752 GCF_056779915.1 Acinetobacter sp. ANC_7513 | reverse complement strand
AACAACTCAAACAGATTTCGATTCCTGTATTGATTATTGCAGGTCAACAAGACCCTGTGACCACTGTGGCAGATGGTCAGTTTATGCAAGCCGCGATTGCGGGTAGTCAACTTGTTGAGATTAATGCTTCGCACATTTCTAATGTTGAACAACCACAGGCGTTTAACCGAGCTGTGGCTGAATTTATTCAGGCTTAAGTTCGGAACAACTCAAACCTGAACTCAGGAAACATCACTTGTCACGGGTGACTCATCTTGACGCTTTGCCAGATTGCTCCACCAGTCTGGCTTTTTTTCACAGTAATTAGACCATGGACAACGACAATTAAATATCAGTCTCGTGATACCTTAAAACGGCGATAGTTATGTCATAAGTGATTGAAAGGATGTCATTCATCATTCTCAAAGATTCAGATGATTCTTCTAATTTGATCTTAATTTAATTGTTTAAGTAAACTTTTTAAAGCGTTATTTTAGAAGCTAAAATCCGCTTAATTGTGCCTATATCATAGTTTATATTACCCAATTATGATCAACAACGATTAGTCGTTAGTATTTAAATTAAAAACCCATCACCTAGATGATGGGTTAATTGTTGATGTCTAAAGATTTAGATTAATACGCCCACTGGATGAGCAATCGAAATAGACCAGCAATCAATAATAGACTTAAAAAACCACCGAGCCATAAAACAATAAACCACCCTGCTTGATTCAGTTTCATTATCATTCTCCTCAGTGATAACCTTCGTCACCAACACGGACCTTGTCTCTAAATACCCAATAAGATAAAGCGGTATAAAACAATATAATTGGGATTAGAATGAGTGCACCAATGAGAGCAAATAATTGACTACTTTGAGGTGCAGCAGCTTGCCAAATCGTTACACTTGGCGGAATGATATTAGGCCATAAACTAATTAAGAAGCCCGTATACGCAAGAAATACCAAAGCCAATGTATAGATGAAAGGCGCAAACTCCTGACGACGTTTACAAGCTCTGAGCGCTAGGAAAGTGAAAATCAATACCAGTATTGGTACGGGACTGAAATACCACATTTGTGGCTGACTAAACCAACGCTGTGCAATATCGTCATGTACAAGGGGAGTATAAATACTGACAGCGCCAAATATTAGAAATAACGCGATCATAAGCTTCGGCATCAGACGGTACATATGATCTTGTACACGCTCATCCGTTTTAAAAATTAACCATCCGCAACCGAGTGTCGCGTATAACACAACAACGCCTAAACCTGTAAAGAGTGAAAATGGAGTGAGCCAATCCAGACCACCACCCGTGAACACACCATTGGTGGTCTGTATTCCTTGAATATAAGCGCCTAAAATCACACCTTGTAAAAATGAAGCTAAAATTGAACCCCAAATAAATGCTTGGTCCCAAAGTGCTTTAGTCCGATTAGCCTTAAAACGAAACTCAAAAGCGACTCCACGAAATATAAGCGCGATCACCATTAAGGTAATGGGCATATATAATGCGGACAATACAGTCGAATAGACCAGTGGAAAAGCGGCAAATAAACCAGCTCCACCAAGTACCATCCAAGTCTCATTGCCATCCCATACGGGTGCTACAGTATTCATCATGACATCACGCTCTTGGCGATCTTTCACAAATGGAAATAAAATACCAATTCCCAAATCAAAACCATCAAGAACGACATAAATCAACACACCTAGTGCGATGATCACAATCCAAATCAATGATAAATCAATCATTTCAAATTCTCCTGATCATTCACCCTGTTTGATGCTTCAAGTTGTTGTTCATTATCAATGGTACTCATCGGGCGTTTAGACGCTCGGATCACTTCGCCATCTGAATGTGGTGTTGAATAAATAAATTCTGGTCCTTTTACCATCATTTTCAACATATAAAAGATACCGATACCAAATACGATGCAGTACACCACAACAAAAATAATTAGCGTAAGTCCAACCTGTTCCGCAGAGACAGGAGATAACGCATCTTTCGTACGCATTACGCCATAGATAATCCAAGGTTGACGTCCCACCTCTGTGGTAAACCAGCCTGCCAATAATGCAATAAAACCTGAAGGCCCCATCCACAAAGCAAACTTGTGCAACCATTTAGAATCATAGAATTTGCCTGTCTTACGTAGCCATAGACCAAATACAGCCAGTAAGATCATGAGCATGCCCATACCCACCATGATTCGGAAACTCCAAAAAACGATGGTTGAATTAGGTCGATCCTCAGGTGCGAATTCTTTTAAGCCTTTAACCTCACCATCAAGGGTATGTGTCATGATCAGGCTACCCAGATTTGGAATACCAATCGCATATTTAGTTTCTTCAGCTTCCATATCTGGAATACCAAATAGATACAACGGCATACCATGATCTTTATTGGTTTCCCAATGACCTTCGATTGCAGCTAATTTAGCAGGCTGATGTTCTAAGGTATTCAATCCATGTAAATCACCCACGAACATCTGTAGTGGAGCTAAAGCAAGGATCATCCACATTGCCATCGAGAATGACTTTTTAACTAACGCATCACGGCGTCCTTTGAGTAGATGCCATGCAGCAGTTGCGGCAACCAATAAGCCTGAAACCAAGAAAGCGGCCAGTGCCATATGCGCTAATCGATAAGGAAAGGATGGGTTAAAGACAATCGCGAACCAATCTTGAGGAACGATTATTCCATTTTCAAATGCAAAGCCTTGAGGTGTTTGCATCCAGCTATTAGAAGACAGAATCCAAAACATGGATATACATGTTCCTATTGCCACCATTAAGGTTGCAAAAAAATGCGTCTTTGGTCCAACTCGCCCCCAGCCAAACAACATGATACCGAGGAAACCAGCTTCTAAGAAAAACGCACTGAGTACTTCATAAGTTAGCAATGGTCCAGTGACACTACCAGCTATACGTGAAAATTCACTCCAGTTGGTTCCAAACTGATAGCTCATCACCACGCCTGAAACGACACCCATACCAAATGAAAGTGCGAATATTTTTATCCAAAATTTAAACAGATCTCGATAAACAGGATCATTCGTTTTAAGCCAACGCCATTCGAGCACAGCCAAAAAACTTGCCAATCCAATCGAAATTGCTGGAAAGATAATGTGAAATGAAACAGTGAATGCGAATTGAATACGCGCCAATTCGAGCGCTGTTAGTCCTAGATCCATGACGTCACCTTATCGTTGAGTTTTGTGGTGAATGTTGTTCCTCACTGAGTTTAAAACTACAGTTAGAATTACATTGTAGATGTCATGTATCACTCCGATAACACGCGATTTTAAATTCACTTTTTTGAGGATGAGTGAATACCGTCTGTTGGCTACAGACTGTTTAAAGATTTTTTTCATAATATTGAACTCTACATAAATTGATTAAGATCAAAATGATCCAAGGTTTAAATCAATTAGAGTCCAAAAGGTGGCGCTCGGCCTTGAGGCAGAAGATAGAGCTTCTGTAGAGAAAAATAAACGTGCCAAAAAGAATTGCGGTAGAAACTCAGCTTAACTTGTAAGCGATCAAAAATTTCTTTTACACCAAAATCAAATGGTAAGACGAGGTCTCCATAAACAGTGCAATATTGGCATTGGTGAGTAATTTGATTATGGTCGTGATGATGTTCGTGTTCACTCAAATGGTGGACGAGATCGTGATAAGTCTCATGAACATGCTGATGGCGTTCTGGAGAAAGTAAATTATGCATAATAGACATACATACCGGAGCGATATGAAATTTCTCCGGTAAGATCGGTTGTAAATAAACCGCTAGTTGTAATAACACCGTTGCAAATGCAATGATGAGTCCACTAGATCTTAGCAAAATTTCCTCTCAACTCTTATCGATAAAGAGTGTTTAGAAACATAGAAAAAATCAAGTTAATAACCGACTAGGCTGATCAACTTTCATACTTAACTATACGCCTATTTAACTTGTATTTAAAGCATTTTTCAATTTTTTACATAACATGTATTTATAATATTTATAATAATAAAAGTAGCTAACCTTTAAGATTTGAAAAAATTTAAAGGGATTTTCAAATAAGATACTCCATTGTGTTCAGTGGGCGGAAATTTGCCACCGTTCATATTGATTTGAATGGCTGGTAAAATGAGCTTTGGCATCCCCAATGTCGCGTCACGGCTATTGCGCATTTCCACAAAATCATTCTTTTTTGAATCAATTCGAATGTGTATATTCGATGCTTTTTGCGTTCTTATATCCGTTTGACACATATACTGGTGTCGATTTTCTGGTAAATAATCGTGACATAGATATACACGCATATGATCAGGCAGTTGATAAAGCTTCTGAACTGAATCAAATAATTCTGCTGCACTGCCCCGTGGAAAATCACATCGTGCTGTACCATAGTCTGGCATAAATATAGTATCACCCACGAAAACTGCATCACCTATCACATAACTAAGACAAGCAGGTGTATGACCAGGCGTTGGAATATTGTAGGCTTCAATTTCTCCAATTTTGAAACACTCATGATCTTTAAATAAATAATCGAATGGTTGCTGTGCGTTTATTGCCTTAATATCCAATTGATAAATTGAGCCAAATGTTTCTTGTACAATTCCAATATGATGACTCATGGCAATTTTGCCACCTAGCTTTGATTTTAAATATTGCGCAGCGGTCAAATGATCAGCATGCACATGTGTTTCTAAAATCCACTCAACCTTGTAATGCTGTTCATGTATGTATTGAATAATCTGGTTAGCATGTTCCGTCGTTGTTGTCGCAGAAGCAGCATCAAAATCTAAAACACTATCGATAATGGCACAACTTAATGTCACAGGATCAGCCACGACATAACTAAATGTATTGGTATTTTGATCAAAAAAATCTTTAATTAGCGGCTTGATTTGATCTTGAGTGGCGTCTTTCATCACTAGTTTCATAACTATGCCCCCATCCATTTACGGTGAATTAAAACTCCTATCAACATCGCAATCACAAAATAGAGTGATTGATAATGCCCTAAACCAATCAATGTTAATCCTGGTGCTGGACAGATACCTGCGATGCCCCAGCCTATCCCAAACAAGCTAGCACCTATAATGAGCTTGTTATCAAGCTGATTGCTCTTTGGTAGATCAATAGTCTCATTGAATAGAGTTAAAGGTTTTTCACTTCTGGTTACGATCTGAAAGGGTATGAATGCCACGACAATGGCACCCATCATGACAAATGCCAAACTTGCATCCCACTCACCGAATAAATCAAGAAAATTAAGAACTTTTTCAGGGTTCGACATTCCAGATAACATGAGCCCCACGGAAAAAAGTGAGCCAAACAAAAAAGCAAAAAGGTTTTTCATTTAGAATGCTCCTGTGACATGTCGAATTAAATAAACCGTTATAAAGCCTGTCAGCATAAAACTTAGTGTTGCCACAATAGATCTTTTGTACAATCTACTTAAACCACAAATGCCATGCCCACTTGTACAGCCAGAACCTAAACGTGTTCCAAATCCAACTAAGATACCTGCCACGATCATCATGAATGGACTTGATTCGAGTTCAATTTCAGGCTGAACCCAAATACCATAGATAAACGGTGTGATGATGAGACCCATTAAAAACCACAATGCTGGTGTTTTGAAAACTTTATGCGGATTTAGTACTTGACCGATTAAACCACTAATCCCTGCTATTCGACCATTCACATATAAGTATCCAACCACAGATAAACCGAGTAGTGCTCCACCTAAAAAAGCAATCACAAAATCATGCATAACAATTTACTTATTTACAATATATTTTTTTATATTATATAATTTTGAAAAATAATCAAGATGCTTTAACATACGCATCCTTCAGTTTCAAAGGAACATCCAATGCCGTCTGATGTTGAATTCAATCAAATGGATTTTTCACAAGTTGATCAAGTCAGCGATCGACTTAAAGTCCTGTCGAATCCTGATCGCTTAAAGATACTTTGTATTTTAGTAGATGGTGAATTGAACGTTCAGGAAATTGAGAATCGAACTCAAATTTTTCAACCCACGCTTTCACAACAGTTAACCGTATTACGTAAAGCTGAAATGGTGGTGACTCGTCGTGAAGGTAAACAAATTTTTTATCAAGTGAGTGATCCTAAAGTCCTCACCATTATGCAAACGCTTTATCACTTATATTGCGATCCTACTTCATAATCTTGCAATTCTTTCAGTTGTGGATATGAGACTCAAATACGATCATATTCTCCATGTAAATGACCATGTATTAAATTTTAAAGTTTTGTATTCAAGAGTACTAAAGACCAAAAAATTCTATTTTTCAAAAACTTCTTGCAAGTCTTTTGCCATTCCTTGCATAGACTTGAACTCTCCTTGTTGATTTTTCCATACCATAGCTGGCGTGGAAAAAAATCCATATTTATCCATGAGTGACTCGTTATAGTCGTTTTTTTCATGTAAAGATTTTGATATATTTTGCGTAACAACTAATCGCTCTTTACCTTTCTTTTTATTGTAGTCATTAAATACTTTAGCAGGATCACTTGAGTTAAGTATGGTGGCAATCTGCCCTCGACTTTCTTCTCGAATTACACCAACTTGTATATGTCGAAGTTGAACTTTTCCCGAGTTTACCCATGGTCGTGCAGCTTCCCAAAATTGATGGCAATATGGGCAGTTAGGATCTGAAAATACATAAACAACGCGTGCTGCTGTATTTTCACCATCTTGAATCCAAGTCGACTTTTCAATGCTCTTTCATACATCATCTAATACGGCATCTTTGACATGTGTATTTAATGCTTCAATAGAAATATTTTCACCTTGAGCATTATATAAATCACCCATAATGTAATATTTCTAATCATTAGAAATAAAAACCGTGCCTGGATGTTGGTTCATATGCCCTGCCCATCCTGTCATACCTGCTGGTGCTGGAATTTCTTTTACAAACTCAAAGCCCTCTGCTGAAATCTGCTTTTTTAAATCCGCATAACTGACGCTACTTATTAAAAATACGCTAGACAACAATATTAATTTATTTATATCTTTCATAACCTTTAGCTCTACTCAGCTGTCATTTTAATTAAATATTCTTGCAATTTTGCAGCGCTTAACTCACCCATATGTCTATCCACCAATTTACCTTTTTCATCGTAAAACAATGTAGTTGGCAAGCCAAAACTATTGCTCTGCTTGGGCATTTCCCCATTTACATCAAGTCTGACATTTTTAAAGTTGAAGCTGTGTTTTTGTAAATAGTTTTGAACCGTTGTGATATCTTCACCTTGATTGAGCATCACAAAATGAATATTGGGATGAGCCTTTTGTGCTTGAAAAAGTATTGGCATCTCTCTATGACATGGCGGGCACCAACTCGCCCACAAATTAACGACTGTAGGCTGACCCAAAAAATCTGTGAAATACCCTTCATTCTTATTTTCACTATGATCAGTTGGGAGTATCTGAAAACTTAGATCAGGATAATAACTTTCAACCTTGTATTGAGTTTTTATCATTACACCAATCGCTACCCAAAATAAAAACACCCCAACTAAAATGATTTTCATTTTTGTTCGTAAGCTTCGATTGAGAATGATATAGCTTAGCCCACCGAAGAATAATCCACTCCATAAGCTAAATCCTTTATCTTGGATTTTGAGTATATCTAAAGGATTTTCAATATAAATCTCCCAATAGAACATAACAAAGATGACTCTAGCGGCAACTGCTCCAATAATGATGCTTGTCCACACTGAATCTTTACTGATTTTGATTTGGGTATCTGTCCATTTATAGTGATAACCTAAAACATTGATCAGGATACTGATGAACAGTATCCCACTGAATAGAATCAATAAAACCCATGGAAACATGAATGATCCAAGTTGAATCCCATCAAATGAAATCATTACTGAACCATCTCGACAGATTGTTCCTGCAATCGATTTAATAACTGCGTTGCAGTAAAAGTGCCAGTTAAGCGCAGATCACGTATTTCATCATGTTGCGTATTTAAAAAAATAAATGTAGGCGGTCCTAAAATTTGCCATTTTTTTAACAGTTCATCTTGGCTTGGTTCAAAATGAGTGAGATCTAATTTAATTAAAACCAACTCATTGAGTTTGGCTTGAACATCTTCACGCGGAAGTACCTCTTTTTCTATCGGTTGACATGCAACACACCAATCTGCGTAAACATCAATTACTACGGCTTTACTTTGATTTGCTTTCAAAACATTTGAAAGCTGCGCGGCAGAGTTGACTTTATGCCATGTATGTAATGTTTTGGCCTGCGTTACAAGCGAGTGCGTATACCCTTGCTGCACATAATTCACTCCTAAAAACATCATGCCAAGACTGAGTAATATGATGATGCTTTTAACCACTATTTTTTCGACATAAGGTCGCATTTTCCAGAGTAAATATACAGCGAATCCAAGAAGTAAAAGACCCATCAGAATTTGATAAATACTGGTTGGAATAAGTGGCCGTACAAAATAAATGGCCACAAGCAACATCACGAAACCAAAACAGACCTTGAGTCGATCCATCCATACCCCAGGTTTAGGTAAAAAATGCGTCCCGAAAACTGCCGCAATAAAAAGCGGCAAACCAATCCCAATGCCCAAAACAAAAAGATAAGTCGCCCCTAATAAAGGTTGGTTCATCTGTGAGACAAATATCAATGCTCCAGCCAACGGAGCACTCATGCAGGGTCCAACTATCAGTGCAGAAATCATCCCCATGAGTCCTGCACCGATCAATGTTCCGCCTTTTTGTTTTTGTTGCCAAAGATCTAAGCGTTGTAACATTCCTTGAGGTAAAGAGATTTGAAATGCACCAAAAAGATTAAGGGCAAAAATAATAAACAGGAGACTAAAAATACTGATGAAGATCGGACTTTGAAACCAACGCTGAAAACTATAGCCCAGTTGAGAAACAACGAATCCCATTAACGCATAAACGATAGCCATCCCTGTGACAAAAATAAAAGCTATTACCGCGGCACGATAACCTCTGTGATTTTGCACAAGAATGCCTGATAAAATCGGAATTAAGGGCAATGAACAAGGCAAGAATGCCAACAATATTCCAAGTCCTAAAAACACCAATAAATTAAGCCATACACTTTGTTGAGAGAGCAAATTTAAAAAAAATTGATCGTTGTTCCATACACTCGAAAAGCTCGCTGGCCTATTCAGATTTTCTTTAGATAAATTTGCATCTAGTGTGGATTGATCCTCACTGATTAAATTATTTTCCCCAAATTCGGTTTTATCTCGCTCAAGCGCAGTAGCGTTAAAATTTTTACGATCTGAGAATGTATTATTATCCTTTGAAATGAGTTGTGTTTCTGTTTTTGGTGAAGCATTTTCTTGTGCATCTCGAGTATTTACAACTCCATTAGATGCCGCTGAAATTTCTTTGAGATTTAAAACTTTCTTAGCTTGTGTAGTTTGCTGCGCTGGGAATAAACCTGTGCTGTCAGTTGTTATCGTTGTTCTTTGAATCGGATAACATAAACCACTTTCAGCACATCCTTGCCATTGAATCTTAAATTCTTGATTTGGTTTGACTGGAATATTGCTGATTACATCCTGATAATGCACTTGGGTCATACCAAAGTTTGGATCATCTTTCTCTTTTGGGCGTGGTAGAGATAACTTTACAGGACCTTGAATGTCTGAAACTTTGATTTGATCATGATAGAGATAGTAACCATCTGCGATCTTCCATTTTAGTTCAGCTTGATGATGACTGACTGATACTGCCTCAAATTGAAATGCTTGATCTGGTGGTAGAAAATCTGCAAATGCAAAACTACTCACCAAAGAACCAAGCAATAAACTACCCTTAAACCACTTATTCATATTGACTGTATCAGTTCCTGTCTAGTCGTTCAAAGTTCAAAGAATGAATTAAGAAAGCGTGATAAAACAAATGCCGCTTCAACGCCAATCGTCACTCGAGATCGCTCATACATTTGTACTCGCACTAACATGAACTTTATATCGCAAAAAATCTCATTATTCCGTTGGAATTCTTTAAATATTTCTGTTGATCACCTTGGCACACCGTTTGTGATTGAGACTTTACTCGAACCACGAAAGAAACCCTCATTTGATTCACCGAGTACTCAACATCAAGATTAATCATTCTTTCAAAGTACGATGCGATTGAATGACGAGTACTGAAAACTCAAGTTCAGGTTAAACACCTTTAAAATTGAGCGAATTAATACACTCATATTGACTGAAGACAAAATAAGTTTAGAGGAATTTATCTTAAAGTGTTCTGTTGTATCGATTGGCTAGGATAAGCAGCATGCGCATATTAATGATGCTCAGACCTTATCAAAAATCAAACAGGCCTTATAACACTGTGATCAAAAAAATTCGTGGTTATAAATCACATAATTAATCCACCCAAATTTAATTAAAATACCCAACGATAATATTTGAGAATTAAATCACAAAATACACCAACTCAATGTAAGAAAAACTTCACAATATAAGAATTAATTTTTAATAGCCTTGAATGGAATTCCAAAATATTTCGTTATGAGTTATTTGTCAATATTCAACTAAAATAGTGAGAATTTATTCTCATATTAAATTAAATTAAGAAACAGAATCACACTTAAATATTTAAAAAAACAATAATAAAACATAAATTACTGATTTATATATACTATTAATTTTAATAAATATTAATCCAACCACCAATAATATAATTAAAGTATAATAAAATACAAAATATATATAAATAAAATAATTTATCTAAATAATAAAATAACGAATTAATAAATATTAATGTGACTAAAATCTCATTATAACCACCATGATATTAATTCGTTCAAATTAATAGTTAAAATAATGTTTGTTTAATTAATCTAAATATTGAACAATAATTAAACACAAAATCTAGCTATTAAAAATCAAGTTAGATCTCAAATAATATCCCATCATTAAGGTGTAATTATGAAATCCTTCGCGTTTGGTATTATAAGTTCAATTGCATTAATCACGACTGGCTGTGTTTCAACCACATCATTAGGCACTGTAGCTTCCGAACGTAAACAACTCATGATTATTCCGGAATCAGCTTGGAATAAAATTTCAAATCGTAGCTATAATAAATTTGAAAAGAAAGCGAAGACTAAGTCTTTATATCTTGAAGATCCACGCTTAAATCAAATTTTGGCACGTTTAATCCCACATGCTAATCAATATTTACGTGAAGGTCGTCAACCAATTCAATGGCGAATTAACGGTGTGCTCAGCAGCAAACCGAATGCCCAATCCTTTCAAAGTGGGCAAATTGTAGTTAATTCGGCTGTATATATGTTTGAAAACTTATCTGATGACGAGTTAGCCACCCTAATTGCGCATGAAATGGCACACATTATCCGTAATCATAGTCGTGAAAAGGCTTCTCGTTTCGCAGCAATGAATTTAGGTCTAATGGGTGCAACCATGGGAACTGGGGCTGCCATCGGGCTTGCAAGTGGTTTATCAGGCAATCAAACCAATATGTCTCATCACCGTCATCTAGAAGAAGAAGCTGATTTGATTGGTTTAGATTTGATGGTGAGAGCGGGCTACAATCACAATGCAGCACTCTCATTTTGGGATAAATTCGAAGCTAATCTCAACAAACGTAAAATGAATAAAGATCAATCAACCTTATTCGCAAGTCATCCGAGCAATGACCAACGTAAAGCATTCTTAACTGAACAAGTCATGCAGATCGAGATGTATCAAAAGGATGTCAACCTTACTGCATTACGATAATCTAGTATAAATAATAAAGCCCAACACAATGTTGGGCTTTCTCATTTATGGATCAACAAATAAATCGACCATCAATTCCTCATCTGATGGCTCAACTCGATATTTTTCGAAATCAGTTTCACCTTTCTCTCTTAATATCTCTTCATCGATCATCATACGACCCGTGATCGAACGTTTCTCACTCGTCAAGATTGCATAGGCTGCTTCAGCCATGATTGCCGGTATCCGAGCCTTGCTAAATAACTCACGTCCACCGAGAGAAAACTCAATCGCTGCAGTTGCAATAATGGTTCTAGGCCACAAGGCATTAACACTTATCCCATAACGTTCGAATTCTTGATTCATTCCCATGGTCAACATACTCATGCCATATTTACTGATGGTGTAAGGAGAATGAACCGCAAACCACGATTCTTTTAAATTTAAAGGTGGAGAGAGACTAAGAATGTGTGGATTTTGACTTTGTTTTAAATAAGGCAAGGCAGCTTGACTACAGACCATAACGGCTCGAGTATTAACTTGATACATAAGATCAAAACGATTTGGATCAAGCGTTTCAACCCCACTCAAATTAATCGCACCAGCGTTATTAATGAGGACATCTATACCACCAAAATGTTCAGCAGCATGTTTCATTGCGGCTGCGACAGCATCTTGATCTCGTACATCAAGTTGGATCGCTAATGCTCTCCCACCAGCTGCTTCTATTTCTTTTGCAACAGAATGAATCGTACCACTGAGTTTCGAATGTTCAGTGCTCGTTTTTGCAGCAACCACAATATTTGCACCATCTTTTGCAGCTTTAAGTGCAATCTCACGACCGATACCTCTGCTTGCACCTGTAATGAACAGTGTTTTTCCTTGTAGTGACATAATCCCTCTGTGTTATTTTGTTTTTGAGTTTTAAATGTACAAAAAAAAAGCACTTATGCAAAATTTCTTTATGAACCTCTAAGTCGTAGAAGCATACATTTTGCAATTACAAAATTAGAATTATTTTGATAGCATGCTGAAAAATATAAATAACATTCTGTTTTTATTAATTTTTCAAAAACCAACTATAGTTGCATTTTGTTCCAAAAAATCAACTTTGATTTTCAATCTTAATTTGTGTGAATTTAAAAAAGTGAAAATCGCGCTCATACGCCTATTATTATTCTGAGATAAAAAAAAGCCCAAGGAGGAGTACAATCTTTGGGCTTAGTAAACTGAATATTTACATTAAAATAATATACCTAATTGATATAAAATAGAAAGCACTAATTTATTTTTTTTATATTATTTTAAAAATATTTTTATAATCAACAATATAATTAGATTAACAAGTATAATTTTCTAGGATTTAATCTTGTCTATCTCGTATCAACTGCGTTGATGCAATATTTTCGTAAATCGTTTGCTGCAATTGATCTCTGAATTCAATCAAATCCTCTTCTGTTTTGATATTTGAGATTGATTGTCGTGGTAAAAACTTGAAATAGAATGGGACTCTTTTAGGAATAATATTTTTGGGTATTGAAGGCAAGACATCACCTTGACGGAGTAATTTGCCAATTTTAGGTACAGCTAAAAGCTTTTTAAACCACTTTTTTTCAAGCAAATAATTGGCATCAAGTGCCAAATCGAATACTTCATCACCACCTACAGCTACAAAAGGTGCAATGTCGTAGTCAAATTCTTGAGCTAACTTTAAGAATCCGTAGCGCTCTTTCCATATGAGTTGATATTCTTCCCCTTTGCGCTTTACTACCTCACGTCCACCACCTGGAAACACTAGGATAGAGTATCCTTGTTGCATTGCATCTCTGGCGTATTCTCTTAGACCCTCAATTGCACCCATTTTATGAACCATATCTTTCCAATACGGTATTTTGAAATGAATGTGATCACCTAAACTCACAATTTTAATTTTGTGCTCTGTATATAGATAATCAATCAAAATTGGCGTATCAAATACGCCATAAATTGTATGATTACCCACATACATGGCAGGTCGATCAGCATTGAGATGTTCAACACCAAGAAAGGTCGGTTTAAAATAAAAACGTTGCAATAAACTACCATATCGGATCATTTTAGAATGGTGTTGGATTTGCAATGCTTTATTTTCCATTGAACATCTCTTTATCTAATTAAGCTACTCGCTTCTGAACCAGTATCGAACCAACAGAATAACCCGCACCAAATGAACATAATACGCCGTATTCACCATCATTCACTTGATCAGCAGTTCGATGTAACGCAATGATGACACCAGCTGAAGAAGTGTTTGCAAACTCGTCTAAAATGATTGGAACTAAGTCCGGATCTGCTTCAGCAGCAGCTTTACCCACAACCAGCTTTAAAATTAACTCGTTCATGCTGGCATTGGCTTGATGTAACCAGAAACGTTTAACATTCGTCGGTTCGATTTGGTTTTTCTCAAGTTGCTTTGTAATCATTTTCGCAACCAATGGACATACTTCTTTAAACACTTTACGACCATCTTGACGGAAGCGTTTATCATCCGCGTTGGTTGTTTCACTTGGATTCAAGAAACCAAAATTATTACGAATGTTATTAGAGAATTGCGTAAACAATTGCGTATCTAAAATTTCGAATCCAGTTTTAGAATCTGTATCTTCAATAATTGAAGCTGTCGCTACATCACCAAAAATGAAATGACAATCACGTGAACGATAATCTGTATGACCTGATGTGATTTCCACATTGACCAAGAGCACACGACGAGCACCAGACTTGATCGCATCATAAGCTTGTTTTAAGCCAAATGTTGCAGCAGAACAAGCAACATTCATATCATAAGCATAACCTTGAATGCCTAATGCAGTTTGAATTTCAATAGCAACCGCAGGATATGCACGTTGCATATTTGAACAAGCCAATATTACAACATCAATGTCTTCAGCAGTTACACCGGCATTTTCCATTGCTTGTTTTGAAGCGATCACACCCCACTCAGCTTGAAGTGAAATTTCATCATCTGATCGTTCTGCTAAGTTTGGACGTAAACGATTAGGATCTAATACGCCTTCCTTCTCTACAACATAACGTGCTTTAACACCTGAAGCCTTCTCAATAAATTCTGCACTTGAACCACGGCGTGCTTCGATTTCGCCCGCAGCAATTTTTTCAGCATTCTCTTGATTAAACTTTTCTACATAAGCATTTAAACTTTCAACCAATTCTTCATTGGTGATGACATGTTCAGGATGGAATAAGCCAGTGCCTGTAATACGAATGCCCATGCAAAACTCCTTTTTTGAGTAACTCAATATTTCAAATTAGAGCTATATTAACTGATTCCGAGACGTTCCCATACTTTTTGAATACGGTTTGGCGAAATTGGCATCTTGGTTTTCATCGGTTGAGAGAATAATGAGATTCTCAGTTCTTCAACCATAAAATATAACTCTTTCAATTTCTGATCATTTTTATATTTAAATAATTTATCCATCCAAGGATCGACTTGAGCAATCGCATCATCATCTCGTTTGAGATTATGAGGCAAACGATCAATCCTGATCAATAAAGCTTTAAGATAGCGTGGAAATTCAATCCACACGTCTACAGATTTACTATAAGCAAAATCCGCTAAACTCATTAGATCAAGTTGATCTTCAATATCATCGATATTTTTACCAAATACATTGGCATCAATCATCATCAACTCGCGTCGAATTTGTTGCCATTGTACATAAATGTCATTAAAGGCAGCCAAGACCTTTTGACCATGCGTCAAGAAAGACTGCTTAACAGCTTGTAAAATGGTTTGGAAATCTTGCGCATCTACAGGCTCTTTCTCTAAAGCTATTTGCAATGTTGCGTAAACTAACATTTGTTCTAACTGAGCTTTATCACCTAAAGGGGAATAGGCTAATGCGAGTGGTTTAGAGATTTGTTTTTTAAGCTGTCGAATCAAATCACCTAGCTGCATATGAATCAGGCGAATAATACCAGCACGATGATGGCGTATTGCTTCGTGCTGATCATTAAACGTTTGAATGACAACACCTGACTCATCCTTTTGCTCAAGCTTAGAAAATTCCTTGCTTGGTACAAGTGCTTGATATTGTTTGACGACGACACCTGTGACTTTTTGCGATGCTTCAAACACAAAATGCTCAGGGAAAGTTTGATACTCACCTTTTAACTGCTTGACTGGACTATGCGTTTCAGTACGACAGCGTGCTTTTAATTCAGATAAATCGCGACCTTGCTCAATCACTCGTCCTTTTTCATCGATGACTTTAATGAGCGGTAAAAGATATTGTTCAATTCGATCTACATTAAAATCTTTTTCAGTGATCTGTTCGCCTCTCAATTGAAAAGCTAAAAAACTAAAAATATGCTTTTGTAAATCTTGCGCATCTATTTTGGACATCAGTTTACGCGCATTATCTGGTATAGGTACCAAGCCACGACGCTTATCTTTTGGAAGAGCTTTTAATAGTGCTTCAATCAAATCAAGACGCCAACCTGGAATGCCCCATGACCATAAGTTTTCATCTACTTGTGGCAGGGCCTGTAGTGGAATCTTGACCGTCGCACCATCTTCATCATGACTTGGGTCAAATCGATAACTTGCCGCTAAACGAAGGTCCCCATTACGTAAGTAATCAGGGAACTGTTGGGTGGTTGGACGATCGTTAAGCCACAAAGCATCGTCATCGATGAACAAATAACGTGGATTTTGAGGCTCAACTGTTGCACGCCAATCTTCAAAACTACGCCGACTCGCGACATCTTCAGGCACTTTTGCTGCATAAAACTGATAAATCGTCTCTTCGTCTACCACCAAATCACGACGACGCAATTTGTCTTCAACTCGCTCAACTTCTTCTAGTTTAAGCAAGTTATGTTTTAAAAATGGTGGTGTAATCCCCAGATGACCCGTCGTTAAAGCATCGCGAAGGAAAATTTCATGCGCCGCAGTTTGATCGACCTTTTCATAATTGATTTGACGCTTAGGTTCAATAATCAAACCAAACAGTGAAATTTGATCATATGCGTTAACTACACCTGCTTTTTTCGACCAATGCGGTTCAAAGTAATGATGTTTCACTAAATCACGTGCAGCTAGCAAAATCCACTCAGGCTCAATTTTTGCCAGTGTTCGTAAATACACCTGAGAGGTTTCTACCATCTCAAATGCCATGACCCATGGTGTATTGGTTTTGTGTAAGGTTGATGCAGGAAATATACGTGCCTTTTGTTGACGCACTGCCATGAATACATTGCGTTCATCTGTTTTATTTGCAATGAATGACAATAGTCCCGTGAGTAAAGCTCTGTGAAGATTTTCGTAACTGGTTTTCTTTTCATTAAAAGAAAGCTTTAAGCCTTGAGCAAGATCAACCAGTTGCTCATGTGTTTTTTTCCATTCTCTCAAGCGTAACCAACTCAAGAAATGATTACGTGCAAATGTGCGACGCTTATTTTCACTCATCTCCCGATTTGCAACCAACGCATCCCATAATTTGAGATAGAATAGAAAGTCAGAGTCGGCTTCACGAAACAAGGCATGCTTCTGATCCGCTTGCATTTGTTTATCAGCAGGACGCTCTCTTGGATCCTGAACAGCTAACGCTGCCACGATAATCAATACTTCATTGAGCGCCCCAAAATGAGCACCCCCCAAAATCATACGTGCGAGTCTTGGATCAATTGGCATTTTTGCCATTTGTTGACCAATTTTGGTGAGAGAATCGCCTTTGCCTTGAAGTCCACCTTTATCTAAAGATGAGGCTGTTTTAGCCACACGAGAAGGATTACTCTTTTCCGTCATCGCCCCGAGTTCAATCAGCAGTTTACGACCATCATTGACGAGACGATGATCAGGCGGTTCAATAAAGTCAAAATCTTCGAGTGTTCCAAGACCTAAACTCTGCATCTGCAAAATAACAGATGCCAAATTAGTACGTTTGATTTCAGGTTCAGTAAATTCGGGACGACTTAAAAAGTCTTCTTCTGAATACAGTCGAATACACACACCCGGTGCAATACGACCACAACGACCTTTACGCTGATTGGCTGCTGCTTGAGAAATCGCTTCAATCGGTAAACGCTGAACACGCGAACGGTAGTTATAACGAGAGATACGTGCAAAGCCACTATCAATGACGTAACGTATGTTTGGAACGGTCAATGCAGTTTCCGCAACGTTGGTGGCAATAATGATACGCCTTCCACCACCAGCAGGATTAAAAATCTTTTGTTGTTCAGATAACGCTAGTCTCGCATACAAAGGTAGAACTTCTGTATGACGAGGTCCATGTTTGATTAAAGTTTCCTGTAGCTCACGAATCTCTTGTTCCGTACTGGCAAAAATCAAAATATCTGCGTGTTCAGGATGACCTTTTTCCTGTGCATCTTTGAAACATTCTTCAACAGCTGATACTACTGCGCGCGGTAGGTTTTCTTCAAAGTCATCAAACTCATCATCATCACTCCCTACAATACTCATTTCAGAGATCGGACGATAACGCACTTCTACAGGAAAACTACGACCTTCAACCTCAAAGATCGGTGCGTTATTGAAGTAACTTGAAAAACGATTAACGTCTAA
Source organism: Acinetobacter sp. ANC_7513 (assembly GCF_056779915.1). Lineage (NCBI taxonomy): Bacteria > Pseudomonadati > Pseudomonadota > Gammaproteobacteria > Moraxellales > Moraxellaceae > Acinetobacter > Acinetobacter sp. ANC_7513. The sequence goes on along the minus strand of NZ_JBWYIW010000004.1, from coordinate 179,408 downwards.
AGTTGCAGATGTGATGATGACTTTAAGATCTTTACGACGTGGCAAGAGCTGTTTTAAATAGCCCATGATGAAGTCAATATTGAGCGAGCGCTCATGTGCTTCATCAATAATAATGGTGTCATATTTGGTTAAGAAACGATCATGAGCCAATTCAGCCAGCAAAATACCATCTGTCATTAAACGAACGATAGAGTCCTGTGAACCCTGTTCGTTAAACCTTACTTTAAATGAAATAGACTCACCGAGTTTTTCACCCACCTCTTCTGCAATACGTTGCGATACACTGCGCGCAGCTAATCGTCGTGGCTGGGTATGACCAATTAACCCTGTTAAACCACGCCCCGCAAGCATGGCTATCTGAGGAAGCTGAGTTGTTTTACCTGAACCTGTTTCACCCGCAACGATAATGACCTGATGTTTTTGAATGGCCTCAATCAATTTGTCTGCATATTGGGTAACAGGTAAATCTTGATTAAGTTTGATATTAGGAATGCGTTGAATACGCTGTTGTACTTTTAAATTTGATTTTTCAAAAAGTTCTTGATATTGCTTTTCATTGGCATCTTTTCCTTTGCGTAGTCGATTTAAACGATGAAGATCTCGTGCCATCACCATTTGTTCTACATTTAACCCTATCGTCGCCAAGTTTTAGCCCTATACCAATTACGAAACGCTTTATTCTACTCATTTTCAAAGATTATCCCAAATCTGAATCGGACTATTTTTTTAGATTAAATGAGAATATAAAGCTTAAAATGATCTTATGTTGAAATAGAAACAAGTCAGCCGCGTTATGTGACAATTCATACAATTTTTGAAATTTTCATGTGGCTTTTTATATTTTTGAAAAACTAAATCCAAAATAATGATGTTTTTTTTAATATTTACCCTTGAATTTTCACTTCAGTGTCTTCATGTTGGTAGGCATGTGAAATTTTCTCATCCTGTCACGAATACATCATTTTGATGTGTTACAAGGAAGACAGATGACAAACTTAAATGGCAATCAATTTACATAATTCGGTTTTTCCGATTTTTGTAATGTAAAAATACCATTTCAGCACAGAACGAAAGTTCGATACTCTAATTGAAAATTAAAGACTAACCTCAATCATGGAGACAATGATGAGCTTAATTAATACTGAAGTTAAACCATTCGCAGCTACAGCTTACCACAACGGTCAATTCGTAGACGTGACTGAAGCTGATCTTAAAGGCAAATGGTCTGTAGTATTTTTCTACCCTGCTGACTTCACTTTCGTTTGCCCAACTGAACTTGGTGACCTTGCTGACAACTACGCTGAATTCCAAAAATTAGGCGTGGAAATCTACGGTGTTTCTACTGACACTCACTTCACTCACAAAGCTTGGCACGACACTTCTGACGTAATTGGTAAAATCCAATACCCATTAATCGGCGATCCAACTTGGACTCTTTCTAAAAACTTCGAAGTTCTAATCGAATCTGCTGGTCTTGCTGACCGTGGTACTTTCGTAATCGACCCAGAAGGTAAAATCCAAATCGTTGAAATCAACGCTGGTGGTATCGGTCGTGATGCTCAAGAACTTCTTCGTAAAGTTAAAGCAGCTCAATACGTTCACGCTCACCCAGGCGAAGTTTGCCCTGCTAAATGGAAAGAAGGCGATGCAACTCTTGCTCCTTCAATCGATCTAGTTGGTAAAATCTAATTTATTAGATAGCACTAAAAAAACCACGCTTTGCGTGGTTTTTTTGTGTTCAATCCATCAAATTCTCAATCACCATCAATTCCGCGTAATCATCAATAATCCACACCCAATATTCAGCGTCATCGTGCAAAAATCAGGATCAGCCTTTACATCCTTTAAAAAGCTTTGTATTTCAGCAGCATGGGAAATCACTTTATCTACAAGTATTACGCCATGTTCAGGATGTAGTACCTTTTTTAAATATTGCCAATAATCAGGATATGCATGTCGATTCGCATCTAAGATAATTAAGTCATACACATCGCCTTCATTAATTAATAAATCAATTGCATCACTGCTGATAAAATCAATAAGGTGACCTAAACTAAACTGTTTGGCGTACTGAGTCGCAAGTGCTGTTCTTTTTGAGTTTATATCAACCGTCGTCACTCGACCCTGATGATCCGAAACCGACTCCGCCATCCATAATGTTAAATATCCTGTCGAAGTTCCTATTTCAAGAATTCGTTTAGAGGTCTGGATCTTAATAAGCATCGAAATATAATGGGCAGATTCTGGTTTTATATTTCGATATCTCAGATCGCGATCAGTTTGATATGCATCATGTTGAATTAACTGCTGATATAAACTTTGCATTTGACTTAGAAATTCAGCATTCATGACATATTCTCATTGAATCGATTTCTATAAACTAATCAAAGATAAAGTCTTTACTATGACAATCATCATAATTTTTGAATCATTTTAAAACGTTCAATTTCACGATCATCATCTTCTAGATAAATGCTTTCCGTAAACATCGATAATGGCCTTACCCATATTGAATAATCTCCATAAAGGCATTGATAGACCACAAGCTTTTCTTGAGTTTCACTATGCGTCGCTACATGAAGAACCTGATAAAGTTGTCCTTTATAGTGTTTATAAATACCTCTTTCTAAGGTCATAATTGGTCCTCGCTCATATCTATTACAATAATTTCAATGTAAATATCTGAATTTAAATTGCTTTTATACTTGAAAATTCAAGTTTTAACTCAATATTTTCATACATCAACATCAATGATCTTGATAAAATTTATTTTTCCGATTGAATTTATAAAAACAAACTGTTTTATCTATTCAATCAGTTATCTTAGTATACCTGTATCGAATGAATTATTACTCCTTTGGAGACGTTAGCAATGTTAGATCAAAATACTTCAGCTCAATTAAAAACGCTTTTAGAACGCCTTGAAGGTCCAATCGAATTGGTTGCGACTTTAAATGATTCAGACAAATCTGCAAAAATCAAAGAACTTGTGGAAGAGGTGGCTGCACTTTCTCCATTCGTCACAGCTCGTTTTGATGGTCAAAATAAACGTGCGCCGAGCTTTGGTATTGCAAAAGCAGGTGAAGAGCCGCGTGTCTTCTTCGCAGGTTTACCAATGGGTCATGAGTTCACTTCTTTGATTTTGGCATTGCTACAAACTTCTGGGTATGCACCAAAAGTATCTGATGAAGTATTGGCATCCATCAAAGCTTTAGAAATCAAATCTGACTTTGATGTATTCGTATCTTTAAGCTGTCATAACTGTCCAGATGTGGTTCAAGCACTTAACTTGATCGCAATCTACAACCCTGGCACAACAGCAACCATGATTGATGGTGCATTCTTCCAAGACGAAGTTGAAGAACGCAAAATCATGGCTGTACCAATGGTGTTCCAAGACAACGAACATATCGGTCAAGGTCGTATGACATTGGAAGAGATTGTTGCGAAGCTTGATACTAATTCTGCTGCGAAAGATGCTGAAAAGCTCAATGCCAAAGACGCATTTGACGTGCTTGTGATCGGTGGTGGTCCTGCAGGTAACACATCTGCAATCTATGCCGCTCGTAAAGGTATCCGTACGGGGATCGTTGCTGAGCGCATGGGTGGTCAGGTCATGGACACCATGGATATTGAAAACTTTACATCAGTGCAAAAGACGCAAGGTCCTAAGTTTGCGGCTGAAATGGAAGCACATGTTCGTGAATACGGTGTCGACATCATGAACCTACAACGTGTGTCTGACATTAAAGGTGCAGATGAAACTGCCAACGGTTTAGTCGAAGTGACTTTAGAGAATGGTGCAAAACTTGAATCGAAAACGGTCATCCTGTCTACAGGTGCACGTTGGAGAGAAATGAATGTACCAGGTGAGCAAGAATACAAAACACGTGGTGTTGCGTACTGCCCACACTGTGATGGCCCATTGTTCAAAGGTAAACGTGTGGCTGTGATCGGTGGTGGTAACTCTGGTGTTGAAGCGGCAATTGACCTTGCGGGTATTGTTGAGCATGTCACTTTAGTTGAGTTTGATACTAAGCTGCGTGCTGACCAAGTATTACAAGACAAACTCAACAGCTTGCCAAATACGACTGTCATCAAAAATGCGTTGTCTACAGAAGTTGTGGGTGATGGCAAACAAGTCACTGCACTGAAATACAAAGATCGTGCGACGGATGAAGAACACACTGTCGAATTGGCGGGGATTTTCGTACAAATCGGTTTGTTACCCAACACGGATTTCTTAAAAGAAACCCAAGTTGAGTTAACCAACCGTGGTGAGATTGTGATTAACGATCGCAACGAAACCAATGTAAAAGGTGTATTTGCTGCGGGTGACTGTACAACAGTACCTTATAAACAAATCATCATTGCCACTGGTGAAGGCGCGAAAGCATCACTGTCAGCGTTTGATTACATTATTCGTTCTGGACAGTAATTTCAGCCTTAACATACCGCATTAAAGTGTAGCCCTGAGAAAACTCTTTCTCGGGGCTTTTTTATAAGCCAATATTATCTTTACAATTTTTGAATAAAACTTTATTTAAAATCTGCTTATATTGTTCTCATCCATGCTACTTGGATAATCATTGAATTAAAAAAGGAAGATAAAATGAATAAGATTCTTGTTGCTTTAGGTCTTGCTGCTACAGTTGCTTTGGTTGGGTGTAATAAGGATAAAGCTCCTGAAACTGGCGCGACAACTGGTGAACATTTAGAAAATGCCGCTGAACAAGCAGGTGCAGATATTCAGAATGCGACTGAAGATGCAGCTCAATCAACTGCAACTGCAGTCGACAATGCTGCTGATGCGACAGCGCAAGCTGCAGATAATGCTGCTGCACATGCTGAAAATGCTGCGCACAACGCTTCAGAAGCGGCTAAAGAAGCAACTGCTAATGCAGCAGCAGCTGTAGAAGAAGGTGCAGCGAATGTAAAAGAAAAAGCTCAACAATAATTTGAGTTCTACCAATTAAAGCCTCTTTAGAGGCTTTAATTTTTTCTCTAACAGAGCAATTTTACAGCCCCAAGATACGAATCAAGCCTATACTGTATGAATAACAACTCTTTTTTGAATAACATTTTCAGATAATAAGACAAAATCCTATGAGCTATTCACATCATACAGAACCACATTATATACATCGCACTGGTTGGTTAAGAGCTGCTGTTCTTGGTGCCAACGACGGTATAATTTCAGTCACTAGTTTAATCATGGGGATGGCAGCAAGTGGCGCGAATCAACATACCCTTTTAATCACTTGTATTGCTGGTTTGATTGCAGGCGCAACGTCCATGGCAGCTGGTGAATATATTTCGGTAAAATCTCAGTCTGATATTGAAGAAGCTGATCTAAAGTTTGAAGCAAGTGAGTTAGCACGCAATCCACAAATCGAACTGAAAGAATTAACGCATATTTATGTACAAAGAGGATTATCACCCGAACTTGCTCATCAAGTTGCTATACAACTGAGCGAGCATGATGCGTTAGCTGCACATGCACGCGATGAAATTGGTATTCATGAAAATACAACAGCTCAACCTTTTCAAGCCGCTTGGTCTTCTGCCACCGCCTTTTCAATAGGTGCAGCTTGCCCTATGATCGCTATACTGATCAGTCCTCCTGCATATTTAGAATACAGTGTTGCCTTTTTTTGCATTTTAGCGTTATTTATTCTAGGGGCTTTATCTGGATATTTTGCTGGAACGTCTAAAGTAAAATCTGCATTGCGAATTACGCTTTGGGGAATCGCAGCGATGGCATTTTCAAGTTGGATTGGCTCACTGTTTAATGTACATGTCGGCTAACATATAAGAATTACAAATATATAAAATCAATATTACTCATCAGCATTTAATGCATAAATGCAGTGTAGGACTATCAACCCACAATCAATCAATTAAAATACTGATGTGTTTTATCAGCTTTTCTTATCTTCATGTCCATTATTGCAGCTCAATCTGACCGATCACACTCATCGGTCTGGATCGCTATTGTTTTATTGATTGTAGGCACCCTTGGTGCTTATCAAATTGTGGGAATTAATCAAGCCCTGTTATTCCTTATTGGTGGTGCGCTTGGTATGACGCTCTACCATGCATCATTTGGTTTTACATCGAGCTGGCGCGTTTTTATTAAAGAACGCAAAGGTCGTGGTTTACGTGCACAAATGATTATGCTCGCACTGGCAGTGCTGCTCTTCTTCCCAGCTTTAGGTGCAGGTGAATTATTTGGTCAACCCGTTAAAGGCAACGTCAATCCCGTATCGATGTCCGTGATGATTGGTGCATTTATTTTCGGAATTGGCATGCAACTGGGTGGTGGTTGCGCATCTGGGACGCTCTATACAGTCGGTGGTGGAAGCTCACGTATGCTGATCACTCTATTCTTTTTCTGTTTAGGCTCACTGATCGCTACTTCACATATTGAATGGTGGTTTGCACTGCCACACTTAGCCCCTATTTCAGTAGTACAAAGCTTTGGTGTTATTCCAGCGCTAATACTCAATTTCGTGCTATTTGGTTTGATCGCATTAGCAACAGTCTACTTCGAGAAAAAACGCCACGGTCAGCTTGAACAAGAACCTGTTGCAGCACATCAAGGCTGGAAACGTTTCTTAAAGGGACCATGGCCTTTAATTTGGGGTGGTATTATTCTCACCCTGCTTAATTTCGCCACGCTTGCATTGGCTGGTCGCCCATGGGGTGTCACATCTGCACTCGCAGTATGGGCAGCGAAAGGTGCAACATTAGTCGGAATTGATGTAACAGCTTGGGACTATTGGCAACAACCTGGAAATGCTAAAGCTTTAGCAAATTCGTTGTGGTTTGATATCACCTCTATGATGAATTTTGGCATCATGCTCGGCGCTTTACTTGCAGCAGGTCTCGCTGGAAAATTTGCACCGAGTCTCAATATCCCTAAACGCTCAATTCTAGCAGCAGTCATTGGGGGGATCATGTTGGGTTATGGCGCTCGATTAGCATACGGTTGTAACATCGGTGCTTATTTCAGCGGCATTGCATCAGGCAGTCTACATGGGTGGTTATGGCTGATTTTCGCTTTTATTGGTAATGGTATAGGTGTGAAACTTCGTCCACTATTTTTCCCGAATGAAAAGCCTCAGCCTGAAAAACTTACAGGTTGCTAATCAGCAAATATCGATATTTGAGAACGCCTAATTTCAATTGGGCGTTTTTATCTTTCTATAGTGCAATTACAACCACTTAATAGAATAAGAAAAAGAAAGGAGTATTAAATTTCAGCCGATTGAAATCAGCTAAGTCACCAAAGTTTGTTCTTATAATAAGTCTTAATGTGCTTACTTTGAGTTTGTTAAATGCTGCATCATCTATATAAAAACCCATCCGAAGATGGGCTTAAGATTTAGATATTAAAAGTGAAGTCAAGCCTCTACTTTCTTTTTCAAAGTTGCATCTAATTGTTCTTTATCTAATGCATTATCCCAACGTGCTACAACGATTGCTGCACAAGCATTGCCAACAAGATTAGTTAATGCGCGGCATTCAGACATGAAACGATCGATACCTAAAATAAGTGCCATCCCTGCAACAGGTAATGCTGGAACGACGGATAATGTAGCTGCCAGAGTAATAAAGCCCGCACCCGTTACACCTGCAGCCCCTTTTGAACTAATCATCGCAACCAACAAAATTGTGAGCTGTTCCCAAATGGTCAAATCGATATTACAGGCTTGAGCAATAAAAAGAGCAGCCATCGTCATATAGATATTTGTACCATCTAAATTAAATGAATATCCAGTTGGAATGACCAAACCAACGACCGACTTTTCACAACCCGCTTTTTCCATTTTATTCATCAGCGTTGGCAGTGCAGCTTCAGAAGAGCTCGTGCCTAATACTAACCATAATTCATCTTTGATATAGCGGATGAGATCAATGATAGAAAATCCATTGTATCGTGCAACTGCTCCCAGAATAAGCAGAACAAATAAAAGTGAAGTAATATAGAACGTTACGATTAATAATAGTAAATTTCCAATACTCGAAATACCGAAAGCACCAATCGTATACGCCATCGCACCAAATGCACCAATTGGAGCTAGTTTCATCAACATACCGACAAGGTAAAATACCGGAGCGGTCAGTGTCGTTAAGAAGTCTGTAACTGGTTTCCCTTTTTCACCCACCGCTGCAAGCGCTAAACCAAATAGAACAGCAACAAATAAAACCTGAAGAATCTCACCACCCGCCAAAGGACTGATTAAAGTCTTTGGTATGATATTCATGAAGAAGTCAACAATAGAGGCATCCTGAGCTTTTTCAACATAAGTTGAAACTTTGTCACCTTCTAAAGCAGCAGGATCGATATTAAGACCTTTACCCGGCTGAATAAGATTGGCAACAATCATGCCCACAATCAGCGCAAGCGTAGAGAAAGTTAAAAAGTAAGCCATTGCTTTACCCGTCACTCGCCCCACTGCGCCCATATTCGTCATACCAGCAATACCCGTGACCACAGTCAAGAAAATAACGGGTGCAATGATCATTTTGACGATTTTAATAAAAGCATCGCCAAGAGGTTTTAAACTTGCCCCCAACTCCGGCATAAAATGTCCAAGTGTGACACCCGCAATAATTGCAAAGATGACTTGAACATATAAAATTTGATAAAACTTTTGCTTCTTAGGTGGTTGAGATTGCTCATCAACGTGAATATCCATGGAAGACCCTTCTAATTCAAAAAAGTGAATCCATTGTTAAATGCAATAAATTTCACACTCAAAAATGAATTGCGCGTTAAATAATTTCAAAGGTCGAAATTCTAGTGACATTCACTTTTTGAATGAAAAAGTCGGGCTTAACTATTAGTCTAAGAAAAAAAGATCTATAGAGTTCAATTGGGCTGAGATGACTAAATATGAATCGTCATAAAAATTAACTCATATAAAATTAAGTTTTGATATTTTTAGAAAAAAAAATGAAAATTAAAAATTCATAAGTTAATTTTGAATATTAAAAATACAAATAATTTTATTTTATGACCCAATATATACCTATAAAGTATAATTAAATTTCAATGCAATCTAAGAACAATATATATAAATATATAATTCAATATCTTATGTAAATAACCCTTAAAGAAATATAATCAAAAAATATTAATCATTTTAGTAGTATAAATTTAAAACACTCTTACAAAATTGTTTTTATTATATTTTATCAAATAAATTCAATAACTTATTTTTAGAAAATCGTACTAAACCTGCTTTTCATTCATATATCTCCAATACCTTTTAGGTACGTATTGAACATGCAACTTAGGATTATCACGTGCCACTATATTTACACTCTTAAAATAATCCTTCCAAAGTTGATCATATAGCTCTTCTTGATCATCGAGTTCAATCATGAATGATTGACTAGAACCTATATGGATATTTTGATCAATTTCGGCTGCATTCAAATTAACTTGATGGACTTGCTTCAAATCATAGTAAATTCCGTAGCGTCGCTTTTCATCATAAATTAACCAACGCTGGTCTTGATAACGTGCTTTGAAATGCTTAGAGATTAAAGGCAGAACATTAAAATCTGGTCTTACTAATGATAAAAATAAACCATCCTTACACTTTTTAAAGCGAACAAATGCCTCCATTCGGTGCTTTTCACGACCAACTTGTTTAGCCCATTGTGCAAGCGCTAAAACATCACGATGACCGAAATTTTTTTCAACGGCATATTGGTGCTTAAAGATATAAATGGAATAATCAAATAGATGTTGATATGCCACTTCCTGCTCAGACAAAAAAGTAAAATACCAATTACGCAAACTTGAAGCAGAAATTTTAGATTTTAAACCTTGCCAGACTCGTTCAGCTTGCTTTTCTTCACTGTAAACTCGGACTGACTCATCAAATAAATTCTGGTGAGCGTTTCCTTCAGTTTGAACTTTTACGTCGAACTCTTTGAATTGAAAAGCTCTAAAAACACAGCACAGCAACCCAGTCATGGTACCATCAAAAACATACACAGCCATTTAAAACCCAAATCCTAGTTGAGGTGACAGTTGTTTCACATATTTTGATTGCCCACTTTGTAAAATTTGCTGGCGGATCTGATGAGCGTGCTGTTCTCTTTTAAACTTAGGTGTATCAGCACATCGAATAAAATGTTGAGCACGATTATAAGCAACGCCTAAGCGCTTTAACTGATCGATATGAATTTTTCCAAAACGGCGAGCCTGTACAATTTTCTTAGCAGATCTCACACCAATGCCAGGAACACGTAAAATCATTTTATACTCAGCAGTATTAATATCCACTGGAAACTGCTCTGGATGTCTTAAAGCCCAACCTAATTTAGGATCAACCTCTAAATCTAAATTGGGATGTGCTTCATCCACAATTTCGTTGGCTTCAAATCCATAAAAACGCATTAACCAATCTGATTGATATAAGCGATTTTCTCGCAATAACGGCGGTGCAGAACCTACAGCAGGTAAAGCAGACTCTTCTGGATTGATAGGTATATATCCTGAGTAATACACCCGTTTTAATTTAAAATCTTTATAGTGCTTGTCAGCCATCAAGATTACATCACGATCTGTTTCGTGATGCGCACCGACCACCATTTGTGTTGTCTGACCAGCAGGCACAAATTTAGGAACCGACTTGATTAGTTTTCTCTCATCTTTCAATTCAATCAAACGGTCTCTCACAATACCTAAATCTTTCTGCACTTCTGCATGCGACTTTTCAGGTGCAAATTTCACTAAGCCTTCTTCTGTCGGCATTTCTAAGTTAATGCTCATCCGATCGACATACAGTCCAGCCTCATGAATAATTTCTTGCGAAGCGCCCGGAATAGTTTTGAGATGAATGTACCCATTAAAATTTTCTTCCAGTCTTAATTTTTTTACGACTTGAAGCATTCTCTCCATGGTGTAATCCGCGGATTTAAAAATTCCTGAACTTAAAAATAACCCTTCTATATAGTTTCGACGATAAAAATTAATGGTCAGATCTACCACTTCTTGGACGGTAAATGCTGCTCGCTTTACGTCATTTGAACGGCGAGAGACACAATACGCACAATCATAAATACAGACATTTGAGAATAAAATTTTTAATAATGAAACACAGCGACCATCTTCGGTATAACTATGGCAAATTCCGGAACCTGTATTACCAAGACCTTTATCTTTGTTCTTGCGGTTACTACCACTTGAGGAACAAGACACATCATATTTGGCAGCATCAGCTAAAATCTGTAATTTTTCACGGATACGATCAGACATATATGTAAGGGGAAACAATGAGATTTCGAATATTATAATTGTTTATTTATTCTACTAAATGTCGCTGATCATTCATGCGACACAGTTTGACGCTTTGCATTTTCGCACTAAATAATGAATATAATTTGATTCTCCGATCATGATTGTGCAAAGTGAAATTAAATCATGGAGCTTGATTATGTCTTTACTCGAACAATTATCCATTCAGCATCCCATTTTTTTGGCGCCAATGGCTGGGGTATCCACACCAGAACTGGCAGCTGAAGTATCCAATCAAGGTGGTTTAGGGTCTCTTGGTTTAGGTGCTGCCAGTATCGAAAGTGCTCGACAACAAATTTTTGCAACTCAAAAATTAACAGATTTACCCTTTCAGGTTAATTTCTTTTGCCACAAACCAGCTCAACTTGATTCTGAACGTAATCAAAACTGGATAAATTATCTAAAACCCCACTTTGATAACTTTAATACTGAACCACCCAAAGAATTAAAATGTATTTACCCCAGTTTTTTAGATAATGATGATTTTTTAGATTTAGTCTTAGAAACTCGACCTAAGGCGGTGAGTTTTCACTTTGGGATACCTCATGCACATCAAATAGCTGCCCTCAAAGAGGCTGGTATTATTACGATGGTATCAGCAACGAACTTAGCGGAAGCTAGAGCAATTGAAGACGCTGGGATTGATATCATCATTGCACAAGGTATTGAAGCGGGAGGACACCGTGGTATTTTTAATGAGCATTTTGACAGTGCAATCAAAACAGCAGATTTAATAAAATTACTTGTTCCTACCTGCAAGATACCTGTCGTAGCAGCTGGTGGAATCATGAATGGCTTTCAAGCTAAATATATGATGAATCTCGGAGCTTCAGCCGTACAACTCGGTACTGCATTTGTACAATGCAAGAGTTCAGCTGCAAATGCAGCTTATCGTAATGCATTATTAAGTAAGCCTTTAACTCAAATTACATCAAGCATCTCTGGGCGACCAGCGAGAGGGATAATCAACAGTTGGTCAACTCTCGTAGATTTACCTCAGCGTGAGTTAGTTGCTCCCTACCCTTATGCATATGATTTAGGTAAACAACTAAATGCAGCAGCATTAACCAACAAAGATGAAAGTTTTGGTGCATTCTGGGCAGGAAGTAATGTAAATCAAATCAGAGTTTTAGAAGCACCTGATTTAATCAATCAAATCATATTAGAAATTGATCAATATGATGCTTAAATAATCGATAAAACCCATACCGAACTGAAGTTTTTTTATTTACAATGAATTGTTAAATTATGTAGCGAAAAGTATGGGTTTTGTATTATTAGCACTTGTGGCGATTGGATTTGGAATAGACAGCTATTCACATGCTCAAGATAAAGATCAGTCCACTCAACATAATGTTGAGCAGTTAGATGCTCAAATTTTAAATTAAGATCAATAACAATCTCCTGAAGAGAAAAAATCGGATTCTCAAGTAAATTTACAACCTCTTGAATCTCAACAGTAGAATGTATGAATAACTTATCTCAGTTGAGTGCTGACATATAGAAACTCAACCTGATTTTAATAAATCCACAGATTCCACTTGAACATCACTCATAATTTGCCCTTCTGACAAAAGTAAATCGAAATAATTGGCTACGACTTTGGCTTGTTCCACTGTACTTTCTACTTTGTACATATTCTGACGAAATTCATTACTTGAGTGGAGACCTTTGGTGTACCACGCGATATGTTTACGTGCAATGCGACAGCCTGAATACTCACCGTAAAATTCATATAGCTCATTCAGATGTCCCAATAGAACTTCTTTCACTTCAGCAATCGATGGCGCTGCAAGTGGCTGTCCCGTTTTTAAATAATGAGCAATTTCTCTAAAAATCCATGGACGACCTTGTGCTGCTCGGCCAATCATCACGGCATCAGCACCAGTATGATCTAATACATACTTGGCTTTTTCTGGGCTATCAATATCTCCATTTGCAATGACTGGAATAGAGATATTTTGCTTCACTTCTTTAATTAGATCATAACGTGCAGTATTTAAATACATATCTTCCCGTGTACGACCATGCAATGCTAAAGCTGCAATACCCGCTTGTTCTGCGCGCTTCGACACACGCATAATATTTTCATGTCCGTTTAAAAATCCTAAGCGCGTTTTAAGTGTTACAGGGACATCCACTGCCTCGACCACCGCATCTAAAATTCTGGCTACCAAGTCTTCATCCTGTAGCAGTGCAGAACCTGCTAATTTATTGCACACCTTTTTCGCTGGACAACCCATATTGATGTCAACGATTTGAGCACCATTTGACACTTGATATCGTGCAGCTTCAGCTAAATCCCGTGGGTCTGATCCTGCTATTTGTGCTGAAATTGGAGCAATTTCACCATCAAAGTTGGCTCGGTAGAGACTTTTCTTGCTCATACGCAGCGTTTTGTCAGAAGTCATCATTTCACTAACTGCATGTCCTGCACCAAAATATTTACACAAGGTTCTAAATGGTCGATCCGTTACACCTGCCATGGGTGCTACAAAAACAGGAGTTGTTTTTTCGCGATCAAATAAATCACGGATCACAGGATGTTGAGACATGAATAATACCAATGATGATGAAACAGTTTCAGAATGCTTAACTTTTTAAATCTGCACTCATTGAGAGATTGAAATTAGATACAAACATTAAATTATATAACGTTTGAAACTAAAAATATGTTTTATCTCATTTTGCTTGAATGTTAATGGATGAACTTAAGCTCAACACTTAGATTTATATTTGAAGCATGCTGCCATTATCTTGTATACATATAAGTTCTCACAAATCGTGAATGAAATAGTATACTTCGCTAGAATCTTTATCCCTGATACTTTGCATTTATGAAAAATAGCTTTCGCTCTAATGTAATTTTTAAAGCCTGTAGTGTTGCTACATTAAGTTTATTCATGAGTGCTTGTGGTGACTCATCATGGTGGAACACACAAGATAAAACGATTGATGCAGAACAAATCTCAAAACTCATTCCTGGCCGCGTTAATAATCGTGGTTCATGGGCCGAGGATATTTATAAAATAACCGAGCAACTCGGTATACCCCAAACGAAAGAAAATGTGTGTACCATTATTGCTGTAGTCGATCAAGAATCTAATTTTGTTGCAGATCCCCATGTACCCGGACTAGGTGCCAAAGCAGTTAAAGAAATTGAAGATCGTTTAGATGAAAAATTTAAAGATAAATTAGGAGATAGTATCGGAGGCACCGTTGCGGGGTATTTCCAAGAAGTCTTAAAAAATCAACCAACACCTGAAGACAATTATCTAAAACAAATGCGAAAAGTCTCCACCGAACGAGAATTAGATGAATTGTATCGTGAGATTTTTGCTCACATGGCAAAACACTACCATGTCAGTGCACTCACTGGTGCAGCTAAACTCGTTGGTCAAGATATTGGTGAAAAACTAAATCCCATTACCACTTTAGGCTCTATGCAAGTTCATATTAGCTATGCAAAAGATCATAAGCGCCAAGGTGGAAGTATCGCAGATCTAAGATCAGACCTTTATAGTCAATATGGCGGACTCTATTATGGTATTCACCGCCTGATGATGTATCCAGCAGATTATGATCAACCCATATATCGCTTTGCAGACTACAATTCAGGCATGTATTCAAGTCGTAACGCCGCTTTCCAAAGCATGCTCAATGAATTAACAGCAGCGGAGTTAACGCTTGATGGAGACTTATTACTGTACAATAAAAATGGCAATCCAAAAGCTGAAAAGAGTCAATCTGAACAAGAACTTATCAATGTATTTGCCGCAAATAATGTATTTATTACACCTCGTCAAATTCGAGCTGATTTAAAGAAAGAAAAAGAGAAAAAGTTTGAAGATACGCAAACCTATAAAGCTGTGACTGAGCTTTACGAAAAGAAAATTGGAAAAGAAAAATTTTATGCCATTATGCCTGAAGTGGTTATTTCAGGTCCTAAGCTTAGTCGCGACTACAATACCAACTGGTTTGCTACGCGAGTTAACGGTCGATATCAAACATGTATGCAGAAAGCAAAAAGAATCAAAACCTAGCGTTATTTGATTTTGATGGAACACTGTGTGAAAAAGATAGTTTTACGAGCTTTATCTTTTACGCCTTATCAAAACGACATATTGTTAAGCAAGGACTAAAAACCCTGCCTTGGATTCAAGCCTATTTTTTAAATATTTACCCCGCGCACGCAATGCGCCCTAAGCTATTCAAGGCAATGTTTACTGGATTTTCTAGGTCTGATGCAGATCCGATTGCACTTGAATACGCCCATTCATTACAACAACACTTAAACTCACCCATTTATGAACAATTGATCAAGCATCAACTCCGTGGTGACCGCATTGCGATTGTCTCTGCATCCATTGATATTTATTTAAAACCCATTTCTCAGATTTTAAATGTAGATTTGATTTGTACTGAAACTGAAGTGCTCAATCAGTTTTATACGGGTCATTATTCTTCTCCTGATTGTAGTGGCGAAGAAAAAAGACAGCGCATACTCAAGCAATATGATGTAGACCAATTTCAATCAATTTATGCTTATGGAAATTCTTATGAGGATCAAGCGATGTTGGATATGGCTGATTATCCTTATATGGTCGGATCATCTCATCAATTACCCGATCTTGACCCACAAAAAAAGCTCGCCTAAGCGAGCTTTTATTAAATAAGAAATTAATAGATCGCCATATGATTGCGATGGATCATTTCTAATGAACGTGCTTCACCTAGAACTTGGTGTACCTTATCTGAGGGTAAGCCTTTGACAATTTCAGCGCTACGTGAACTAAAGTTGACACGACCAACTGCGACGCGATGCCGTTGCTGATCCACACACTCCACCACATCACCACGCTCGAAATGCCCTTCAACTGCTTTCACACCTACAGGCAATAAACTCCGATGATTTTCTTTGATCGCTTTCACAGCACCATCATCAATCACCAATCGCCCTGCAGTCTGCAAATGCGCAGCTAACCATTGTTGGTGAGCAGTGATTCGATCATTATCAGTGATAAACAACGTACCTAGCATCTCACCCGACATTAATCGAGTTAACACATGATTACTGTCTCCACTGGCAATCAGTGTAGGACATCCTGATTTCGCAGCTAAACGAGCAGCACGTACTTTGGTCAGCATTCCACCTCGACCAAACTTACCACCACCACCTGCCATATCAAACAAACTTTCATCTAATGCGCGAACTGTATGAAACAACTTCGCATTAGGATTTGAGCGAGGATCTGAATCAAACATCCCCTCTTGGTCTGTCAAAATAATCAATAAATCAGCATGAACTTGGCCTGCAACCATTGCAGCTAAAGTATCATTGTCTCCGAATCGAATCTCATCAGTAGATACAGTGTCATTTTCATTAATCACTGGAATCACTTTCCAATCGATTAAATGTTGTAAAGCATCACAAGAATTCAAATAACGGCGACGGTCAGCCAAGTCATCATGAGTCAATAAAACTTGTGCAGACTGAATATTGTGATTCAACAATACACTAGACCAAGTTTGTATCAGCCCCATTTGACCAATGGCAGCACAAGCTTGAAGACTGGGTAGATCCGTGGGTCGATTCTCAAGTTTCATTCGAACCATACCTTCAGCCACAGCACCGGAAGACACGAGAATAATCTCATGCCCTGCATTGTGTAGATCTGCAATTTGCCCCGCCCAATGCGAGATTGCATCTATATCTAAACCTTTTCCGTTTGCTGTGAGTAAAGATGATCCGATTTTAACAACGATTCTTTTGCAACCCTTGAGCTGACGTTGCCCATCTACCACTTCTATCATCTTGTCCTCTGTCTCTTATATAAAGAGATTAACGTACGTAGTACACTTCCATTTCGCCATCATCTTCATCATCGTCAAAATCGTCATCCTCTTGACTGGCAAGACGTTGTTTACGACGCATTTCACGATAAGCCTCTTTAGCTGCAATGGTTTGTTCACGTGTTTCAGCTTCAAGCTGATCACGGAATGCTTGCATTTCTGCTGCATACTCTGGATCTTCAACTTCGCGTTCGCGCTGTTGTTCAATTTGATCCATTAAATAATAAACGACTTCTTTGGTTCCCTCAGACATCAAGCCTGAAGTCTTAAATACTGGACCCTCCCATTTCAACTCTTCAAGGATGTGATTGCACCACTCATCTCTTGAGTCTTCAGGCAACTGATCTACTTTATTTAAAACCAACACCACTGGGAGTTTTGACAATGTTGGAGAGAACTTTAAAAGTTCATTTAAAATTGCCTTAGCATTATAAGCTGGATCTGATCCATCAATTGGCTGTACATCCACGATATGTAGAAGAATACGAGTACGCGCCAAATGTTTTAAGAAGCGAATACCAAGACCTGCACCTTCTGCAGCACCTTCGATCAAACCTGGAATATCAGCCATTACAAATGAACGGTGACGATCTGCATCTACAACACCAAGATTAGGTACCATAGTTGTAAATGGGTAATCTGCTACTTTTGGTTTTGCTGCAGAGACAGCACGAATAAATGTTGATTTGCCCGCATTTGGCATACCTAATAAGCCAACATCTGCCAAAACTTTCAGCTCTAGGCGAATTTCGCGGAACTCACCTTTGTTACCATGTGTACATTTACGTGGAGCACGGTTCGTTGATGACTTAAAGTGAGTGTTACCTAAACCACCGTCACCACCTTGAGCAACAAGAACACGTTGACCATTTTCAATTAAATCACCAATGATGTCGCCAGACTCAGTATCTACAATTGTTGTTCCTACTGGAACATATAGTGTTACGGATTCACCACCGCGACCTGCACAGTTTGCGCCAGCACCATTTTTACCACGTTCAGCACGAAATCTACGGGTATAACGATAATCTACAAGCGTACTGGTGTTGTCATCAGCTTGAATATATACGCTGCCACCACGACCACCATCACCACCATCTGGACCACCAAATGGTACGAATTTTTCACGGCGAAAACTGGCTACGCCATTGCCACCGTCGCCAGCCTCTACGGTAATGACTGCTTCATCAACAAAGCGCATAATGCCAATCCTCTAAAAACTTTAAAACCGCCTATTCTGCCATATTTTAAAGTATTTCTCGACTATATTTATGCTGGTTGAGAATAAGTTAGCGACTTTTTTCATAAATTGAGTCTTTAATATTTTGGTGTATCACTGCATTAAATTTGATTTATTCATTACTCATTGTTTTATCAAATAACATCATTGGTTTTATTTATTTCTGAAACCACAAAATAATGCCTATAGTGCATTAAATTGCACTCTAAGATTTTGACATGGATCGCTCTGCTACCCCTTTATCCTCACAATTCGTGCTTATTATGGCTTTGGCCTGTGGTGTCTGTGCAGGTTCAGCCTATTTCAATCAACCACTGATTTATTCAATCGAAAGAAGTTTAGAAATTTCGACCAGCCAAGCTGGATTTACCGTGGTTATCGCTCAAGTGGGTTATATGCTCGGACTCATGCTTTTGGTACCCCTTGGAGATTTTTTTAATAAACGAAAACTCATTGTGAGTTTAATGATATTTGCGGCAATTTCGCAGATCCTTTTGTCTTTCAGCTCAGATATTAGCACTTTATATATCTTTACCCTTTGTGCAACATTTGGAGCCATATCAGCACAAGTATTAATTCCATTTGCTTCTTCCATTAGCCCACCGGAATTAAGCTCGGCAGTTGTAGGTAAACTCATGAGCGGATTGGTCATGGGGATTATTTTATCTAGGACATTTGCCGGCTTTGTTTCAACTTATTGGTCTTGGGAAGGCGTTTATTTCATTAGTGGTATTTTGACTTTATGTTTTGCATGTTTAATGTGGAAAAAACTCCCCAACACTCAACCTGCTTCGCATTTACAAGTCACCGATATTTACAAATCACTTTGGAGCATCGCAAAGCATAATCCGCATCTCATACGCCGTGCCTGCGCGGGTGCCCTAGGATTTGGCATTCTCTCAATGGTGTTTACATCGATGACTTTTGTTTTAGGGAGTGCCCCATATCAATTTACTGATTTTCAAATTGGTCTATTTGGTCTGTTAGGTATTATCGGAATTTATTCCTCGAGTTGGTCTGGTAAAACGGTTGGCAAAGGGAAAGAAGAATTTGTCGCTCAATTATGTATCACCTTGATGCTGTTCTCTTGTATTCCATTATATTTCGCGCAACAGAACATCTTCATTTATGCACTTGGCGTATTGATGAGCTATTTTGGTCTCACGGCATTTCATGTTTTGAATCAAAATCTAGTCTATCGTATTGATGGTCAAGCACGCTCACGAATTAATGCTGTATATATGACCATTTACTTTTCAGGCGCTGCATTAGGTTCTTTAGGTGCTGTCTATGCTTGGGAACATTATGCATGGATTGGTTGCGTTGCTTTGGGATTGTTTTTCTCAATTTTAATTTTATGTATTGATCGTTATGATTTTAAGATCATGAAAACCATATAAACATCTCGCTCAGTACACACTTTAAACTGAGCGATAACGAAATGATGAAATATAACTATCGCGTAATAATTGCCTTACTTTCCAAAATCTCGGGTAAATTTCGCTCAATCCAATGGATCAACTCATTTAATTTCATCGCTGCATTTGAACCCAATACAGTGAGTTGATACTCCACCTTTGGAGGAACTACTGGATAGACAGTGCGCAAAATAAAACCATCTTTTTCTAAGGTTTTTAGTGTCTGAGCCAACATTTTTTCGCTCACCCCCTCAATTCTTTGTTTTAGCTCACTAAAACGATGCACACCATCACTCAAGCAACTTAGGACGAGAACTGACCATTTACTGGTGAGATGCTCCAAAATTTCACGAGAAGGACATTCACTGGATAAAACTTGACCTAATAAATCACTATGCGCATATGTATTCATCATTTTTCTCTTAACAGTTAATAACTTACTTTTAGGTACGTACTTTCATTAAGTAAGTTAACAGATTAATATGCCTTCATCAAGTTTATTTTTTAGCCACAATGAGAGGAAATTAAAATGAAAATTGCGATTACAGGTGCAACTGGTGAATTAGGTCGTTTAGTTGTTCAAGAACTTAAAAAACTTCATAGCAAGCATGAAATTATTGCTTTGGTTCGCAACCCAGAAAAAGCTAAAATTTTATTTTCTGAAGATATTCAAGTACGCAAATTTGATTATGATCAGCCAGATGATCTCGCAAATTCCCTTCAGGATGTTGATAAACTCCTGCTCATTTCTGCCAATGAAATTGGTCGTCGCACTCCACAACACAAGGCTGTTATTGATGCTGCGATTCAAGCTAGAGTTCCTCACTTGATCTATACCAGCTTACTGAACGCAGATCACTCTCCGCTTGGCTTAGCCAATGAACATCGAGAAACAGAAAAACTAATACGAGAAAGTTCTATTACCTACACCTTTTTAAGAAATAATTGGTATAGCGAAAACTATTTATCTGCCCTCACCCATCAAATCGAAACAGGCATCGTATACGGAGCTGCTCAAGATGGTTTAATTAGTTCAGCTTCTCGTTTGGATTATGCCACTGCTGCAGCTCAAATATTAAATGATGAATCAGCTCAACATTTGAACAAAATTTACGAGCTTGCTGGTAGCGAAAGCTTTAGCTTAAATAATTTTGCAACCCTACTTTCTGAGTTTTCACAACAGCCTGTGAAATATCAAAACTTATCTCCAGAAGATTATCGTCAAGGATTAATTCAAGCTGGTTTACCACTAGGTCTCATTGACGTCATTGTAGATGCAGATCTTCACACCGCCCATGGTGCGATGTACAGTGTAAGCAAAGATCTTGAACATTTAATTGGTCGAAAAACCACATCGATTCGTGAAAGCATTCAGCAAGCCCTGAATGCTTAGAGAATAGACTCCCCTTAAAGGGGAGTTTTTACTTTTTAATATTGCGCAGAGGTAAATCCAAGTTCATATCTAAATTTGCTTTTGTCTCACGCTCCAAGTTGTACATTGTTGCTCTAAAACTAGATACATCCTTCATCAAAATTGGATCATTTAAATGCAATACAGGTTTGAAAACATGATCAATATCCACATCAAGCTGCTCATGCAAATCTAAATAGACAGGACCATCAAAATCAATCGTAATCGGAACCTGATAAGTACGCTTCAAATGAAATGGAACTTCAAGCTGAATAGGCAAATCTAAATTTAACGGAAATTTAGGTAAAAATCGTGTTTTATAAACCAAATCTGTTGTTGCACTAATTGGAATCGTTTGATCGATTTTTACTTTCGTTTGATAATCCACACTCACAGAAACAGGGACTTCGACTTTAAACTTGAGATTGGTTTTGTATTTACCCTGCAAATCTAAATCAATATTTTCCTGCACTTTAATTTGTGTATTTAGCGCGCCAATCGCTTGTACCTCAAGATAATTCCCAACATCAATTTTTGTCGGCAATGATTCTGATAATTGTACACTTGCATTCTTCGCAGTGACTTGAATGGATGCTTGAATATTGAGATATAGCCAAAAACCTACGGCGACAATGCTTGCCACGATAATAAACAAGAGCGAACCATATCCCACGATTTTTTTAGCACTCATGCTTCTCGAGCTCACTGGGCTTTCACCGATTCAGCAGATTGATCATCCTTCTGAACTTTAATGGGTGATGCTGCTTCCACTTTTTGATTTTTTTGTAATGTTAAGGTATTGAGTGGGATAACCAACTCACCTTTTTGTATTTTAATTGGCAAAGTATTTTGTACGTTGACTGAAGCCTCTAACGCAGTTTTAATTGGTGCATTCAAATGACCTTGTACTGGTATATCCACATCTAAATCCTTATTTAATGGGATGCGTAGATTCTCTTTTAAATCCGCTTGAACAGGTGCTTGAAATTTCAAGTGAACCATTTGATCTAAGGGAACATCCATTTCAACAGGTACATCAAGTTTAATTGGAATCGTCCCTTTCAATGGCAGTGTAATATCTTTGCCCAAAATGCGAACCTTAACTTTAGTATCTACTGCTAAATTTTGATCCACAATCAAATTTTCACGGACTGGAATAACCGTTTTAATTGGTACTTGATTGTCGAAATGAACAATAGGATTCAATGTTTGTTGTACAGGAATAGAAAGATTTTCACGTATAGGAATGGTCGTTTTCACACGACCTGTCACATTCACATCCAAAGCATCATGGATTTGAACTTTCGCTTGCAATGGCTCCTGAAGATCAATATTCACGGCTTGATCTTCAAGTGGAATGTAAATTTTAAAATGTTGAAAAACCCATAAGGCAATTGCTATACCACTCGCGGCAGCCAAAGCAATCAGCACGAAGCCAATGACAAGATATTTGATGCGCAAAAATATAATCCTTTAACACTTATTTTTTTTAATCACCTGCTCACAATCCATATTTTATGTGAACAAATACACAATTTTTCAATATTAAACCACTTATTTTGAAGAAACCATATTGCTCTAAAGTCTTAATTACGTAAATTTAGGCAAATAAAAAAGAGCCTCGAAAGAGGCTCTTTTTATGCCTTACAAATTATGCATTTGTTTCAGCAGGAACTTTTGGATAGCTTACGCCGCCCATTTGTTCAGCGATACGCAGAACTTGGCAGCTATAACCTACTTCGTTGTCGTACCATACATATGCTGTTAAACGGTTACCAGACGTAATTGTTGCTTGCGCATCAAAAACACCTGCAGTGCGTGAACCGATAAAGTCAGATGATACAACTTCAGTAGAGTTTGTATAACCAATTTGACCTTGTAGATTAGAGTTGATAGAAATTTGACGAATATATTCGTTCACTTCATCACGATCAACTTCTTTATCTAAAGTCAGATTAAGGATTGCTAAAGACACGTTAGGTGTTGGAACACGTACAGAGTTACCAGTTAATTTGCCTTTAAGCGCTGGAAGTGCTTTAGCAACTGCTTTAGCAGCACCCGTTTCAGTGATCACCATGTTCAACGTTGCAGCACGGCCACGACGGTCAGCTTTATGGTAGTTATCGATCAAGTTTTGGTCGTTCGTGAATGAGTGAACTGTTTCAACGTGACCATTAATCACTGTATATTTGTCATGAAGTACTTTCAACGTCGGTGTAATCGCGTTTGTAGTACAGCTTGCAGCAGAGATGATTGTATCTTCATCAAGAATGTCAGCTTGGTTAACACCAAACACAACGTTCTTCATATCACCTTTACCAGGTGCAGTTAAGATTACACGTGCAGCGCCTGGGCATTTAAGGTGCTGAGCAAGACCTTCAGCGTCACGCCATTTACCAGTGTTATCAATCACCAATGCATTTTCAATACCATATGCAGTGTAATCCACTTCTGATGGGTTAGATGCATAGATCACTTTGATGAATTGACCATTCGCAATAATTGCTTCGTTTTCTTCATCTACAGAAATCGTACCTGCAAATGGACCATGAATAGAGTCACGACGAAGTAAAGAAGCACGTTTCTCTAAATCACCATCAGATGATTTACGAACAACAATCGCTTTAAGGTTTAGACCACGACCAAGACCAGACTGACCAATCATAAGACGTGCAAGGATACGACCAATACGACCAAAACCATAAAGCACAACATCTTTATGCTCAACAGATGCGGCATTGCCTTGTAGTGATTTAACAGCGTCAGCAACGAATGCATCTACATCGCCACCTTTTGCTTTAAATTCTACAGCAAGTTTGCCTAAATCGATTTCAGCTGTGCCGATATTTTGTACTTTAACCAATGCTTCAAGGATTGGGAAAGTATCTACAGCAGAAAGTTCAACGTCTAAAACACGTGTACGACGATGAGCTTTAAGAATTTGGATAACCGAGCGGTTAATTAAAGAGCGACCGTATACTGTAGCTACGATGTTTTTTTCACGGTATAACTGACCAACAAGGGCAATCATACGTTCCGCGAGTTCTTCACGGTTTTTCCAGCGACCTTGGTGCTCTGCATGTAGGGCAACGATAGTGTCTTTGCTCACAGATACGTCCTCTAATTAATTGTAAATCTAAGCATAAATTTCAAAACCCCATAATTGTAAAGGAATTAACTCAGAGTTGAAATGAAAACTCGTTTTATTTTTTACTAAAGCAATTTTCTCTTTGTAAAAAATATATTTTAGCAATTGAATTACAATATAATTTTTTGAGTAAATGATTTCATTTAGATATCAAATACTGATCATTAAGCCTACAAATCCAATTTCGTCACTGAGTTACAGCCTGTTCAACTAAATACTGGTGAAGCCGAAATATCCTGACTCAACATCATATTTAAATCTTCTAAATTGAAATCTTCTAAGTTTTCTGGGAGTTTGACCAATACTGGAAGCTTAGTTAAACCATTTTGCCCCGAAGGGAATGCATAATGTCGTTCAAACTCACTTGTAGCTGAAAAACTTTCAAATTCAATAAATACACTATATTTTCGATAGTTTTTAGGCACACTTAAAATATCTAGATAAGCCTGCTTCTTGATTTTCACCATGGCCAATGAAGTTTGTTGAAGTTCTTTTTCTAACTTTTCTCCAGCCACCATTCTTTTTAAAAATGAGCCTTGAACTTCAGCATAATCTCGTTTCAAACGCATCGTATGAGACAGCATTTCTCGGTAATCTTGAATATGTTGGCTTAAATCTTCTTGTAATGCATTTAACGGTTTCTTGGAGCGCTCATGCATGACTCCACGCTCATACATATTCAATGGTACAAATATTTCATCTTTACGCTTTTCAAGTAGTTTTAAATAGGCTAACAACTTGTATTCAAACAATTGGACTGAGGAATTAAAAAATAATGAAGGCTGTTGTTTAAAATCTTTATAATTCGCCAGAATATCTGAAAATATGCGATGCACACTTTTAAACAGATGCTCATATTCTTCAATATGTGATAAATGCTGTTCTAAAGCCACCACGAGAGGTTGTAGCAATTCGACAGTCAATGCTTGCTCAATCTTCCGTAAATGCTGTTTGGCTACAAAATCACTATTACTTCCAGCCATCCCTAAATTTTGTGTCAAAAGCGGTAATATCTTCTGTTCAGCAACATCTTCAAATTCTTGCACAATTTGAATGACATCTTTATGCACTTGATGCTGAATAGTAACCATCATCTGCACGTGTTCCATAAACTGTTTGATATACCCCTCTTCATTGTAACGGCGCATATCCAAAACCAACCCATTGAGATAAATTTGCTGGTTGTATTCCATTCGATCTTCAAATAAAAAACGACGGATCGAAAATGGATTTTGTTCAAACTGACTGGTTGGTGCGATGACGAATAGAAATTCAGAGGTTTTAACAATATCAAAGTGTCGAATGGACTGTTCTTTCAACAACCATTGTGCAAAAAAAGGATGCTCCATGATCGATGAGCTTCTAGGTAGAAGGGGTTTAAACCAATACCCCAATAATTGTTGCTTAATAAATACTTCTATCATAAAGCTCTTAATCTGAGCTGAAGTTAACTGACGAGTTCCAACTGGTGTTTCAAGATTTAATTCACGAATTAACTTAGCAACATCTTGCAAAAAAACCCGACGCATTAGCATTTTTTCGCGTTGTAATTTTAAATTATCCTCAACAGCAATCTGGTCAATTTGATACAGCGCATTTTCTAAATAGTCTGCCACTTGTACGCAATCCGTCATCTCCTTCAACCATTGGATAGATTGACATAACTTTGCTGCAATGGAGCGCATTCTTTCACTAGAAAAACTATGCTTTAAAATTCCCAGCGACGTCGTGACTTTATATTCGAATGTGTTATTCACACGATTCCAAAATATATCTTTAGGTTTGAGAATTTGACGATCAATTTCTTCGCGAACGTCACTATCTGAATGTTGAAATATACGCTCTAAGAGTCTTTGCCAGTTTAAATCCAGACTAGGCTCCATCTGTAATAATGCTGCTCTTGTTTGGTACTGAATCATGATTGTTAAATTAGAATTATTATTGATTTAACAAATTTACCACATTTTTATGTTTTAGTTAATTGTGTCACAAATATTTTTAAAGAATAAGTAATTATTCTTATCATTCAGTCAAAAACTCTTATGTACAACTCATCCTTATGTAATTACATGAAACTTAGTGCTCATCTTTTTGGGCTAGACGCGATTGTAGTTTCTTATGTTGATATTGAAGTAACTTTTCAGTTCTTCTTTGACGATAGAGATAAATTGCACCTTCCAAAATAAGGAGCAATACAGCAAACCAAATTGGAATATAAGTCAACCATTCTCCTGATTCCACCCGTTCACCCATTGCCATTGATGCTCCTGCCAACAAAATCGGCTCTAAATAACTCAATAACCCAAAAATCACAAATGGAAGATATCTGCTCGCCAAGATGTAACTTCCAAGCCCTAAGGCACTTAAGCAACCTAGACCCAGTACGGCTAAAATGAGATATTTAAACTCAATGATCAGGGGCAATGTGTTTGAATAAAAAAATGCTAGAAAAACAGCAACTGGAATAACCAGCAATAAATCCCACCAGAATCCACCTAAATGATCTGTTCCAAATTTTCTTCTTAAAAAAAAGTAGATCGGATAAGCCACAGCAACATACATGGTTTCCCATGCCACAGTACCGATGCGCCAGATTTCATGGCTAACACCAAGAATTGCAAAAAACACTGCTGCAATTTGCCACTTTGAGAGCTTTTCTTTGTAAAGAACGCAACCAAAGAGAACCATCACCAGAGGCAACAAAAAATATCCTAAAGAAACCTCAAGCCCCCGACCATTGATTGGCCCCCACAAAAATAACCAGAGTTGAGTTGTACACAAAAATGAACTGATCAAGAGCCAAATTAAAATAGATGGTTGTTTGCAAATTTTATTATAAATTTCTCGAACATATTTTAGATCACCCGACCACCACATAAACAGCGTTAAGAAAGGTAACGTGGCTAACATTCGCCAAGCAAAGGTTTGCTCGCTGTCTAGTGGTCTAAGAAAATACGTATAAAAATATAGCACCCCAAATGTCACTGATGCCATAACTGACAATGCTATACCTTTTAACATATCTGAACCTAAATTTTACCAAACGATATTATAGCTAGAATTCGTAGCAATAGATGTTGATGCATAAAAAAACCACGCCTTAGCGTGGTTCTCATCATTTTCAACATTATTTTGTTGAACCAGGTGCTTGACCCGTTTGCTTTGTACGTATCACATCGCTTAAGTCATAACCAACGGATTTAGCATAATCAAGATACTCATTCACAACTGCTTGATCAGGATTATGCGTGCGAGAAAGCACCCACATATACTTACGTTTAGGCTCACCCACAAGTACAGTTTGATAATCCTCATCCAGTTTCAGCACCCAATAATCTCCACGACCAACTGGTAACCATCGAATAGCACTCGGCAAGAAACTAACTTTCAATTTTGTATTAAATGGCTTATTTTGTACAAATGCCTCACCCACTGACTGTGTCACTTTACCGTCAGCAGTAAAACAACGGTTATCAACATTGACATTACCATTTTCATTTAATGTATATGTCGCAGTCACATCACGATCACACTTGTTTTGGAAATAAAGTGGCTTACGTGCTACTTCATACCAAACACCTAAGTATTTATCGAGTTCAACTTTTTCAACAGTATTGAGTGGCTTGTCCTGAGCATAAACCATCGTTGCTGCCCCTAAACCAACCAATAAGGCACCACCCAATACAATCTTGCTAACATTGAAACCAGCAGATGGGAGATTCTTGATCATCTAAATAACCCCTATTTATTGAATTTGTTTGTGAGTATTCATTTACTCTTGAACAATAACGGTTATTTTTCGGCTTAATGTTACGTTATGTGATGATTTTACAGTGTTTTCTGTAAATTAAATCACTGAATTAACTGTGCTTTTAAACGCACGATCTCATCACGGAAACGCGCTGCTTGCTCAAACTGAAGCTCTTTCGAAGCTTTGAGCATTTCCTTCTCCAATTTAGCCAAATGTTTTGCCAATAGTTTTGGATCGGAAACTATATGGCGCTCATCCGCACTTAATGCACGTGCTTGTCCTGATACATTCTCATCAATTGACTCATCATCATACACTTCACCAGTATCAATTTCTTTGATGACTTGGCGGACTGCTGAACGCGGAGTGATGCCATGTTCTAAGTTAAAATTAATTTGTTTGGTACGGCGACGCTCCGTTTCATCAATTGCTTTTTGCATTGAATCCGTAATCCGATCTGCATATAAAATAGCCTTTCCTTCAACATTTCGAGCAGCACGACCAATGGTTTGGATAAGTGAGCGTTCTGAGCGTAAAAAGCCTTCTTTATCGGCATCTAAAATTGCAACTAAAGATACCTCAGGCATGTCTAAACCTTCACGGAGTAAGTTAATTCCAATCAATGCATCGTAGACACCTGTTCGTAATTCATGAATGATCTTCACACGTTCGACAGTATCGATATCAGAGTGCAAATAAGCTACTTTGATCCCGTACTCTTTTAAATATGACGTCAAATCTTCAGCCATACGTTTGGTTAACGTTGTGACCAAGACGCGTTCATTTTTATCTTTACGTTGATTAATCTCCGAAAGGACATCGTCCACCTGAGTCAATACTGGTCGAATTTCAATGACGGGGTCAATCAACCCTGTTGGACGCACCACCTGCTCAGCAATTTGTTCTGATTTTTCTAATTCATAATTTGCAGGCGTCGCACTGACATAAATTGTAGTAGGAATAATACGTTCCCACTCTTCAAACTTCATTGGTCGATTATCCAATGCACTTGGCAAGCGGAAACCATAATTCACTAGATTTTCTTTACGTGATCGATCGCCTTTATACATCGCACCAATTTGAGGAACCGTAACATGCGATTCATCAATAATAAGTAATGCATCCTCAGGCAGGTAGTCGAAAAGCGTTGGCGGGGCCTCTCCAGCTGGTCGACCTGATAAATGTCTCGAGTAATTCTCAATACCATTGGTATAACCAAGCTGTTGCATCATCTCAAGGTCATATCGAGTACGCTGTTCAATACGTTGAGCTTCAAGCAATTTATCTTCAGCTCTGAAATATGCCAAGCGCTCTTTGAGTTCTTCACGAATCGTTTCGATGGCACGCTGCAAGTTATCTTTAGGCGTCACATAGTGACTTTTAGGATAAATCGTGATTCGTGGGACTTTACGAATCATTTTTCCAGTCAAAGGATCAAACCAGCGGATCGAATCCACTTCATCATCAAATAGCTCAATCCGCACTGCATTTTGTTCTGACTCTGCGGGGAAAATATCAAGAATTTCTCCACGAATTCGATAAGTACCTCGTAAAAATTCGAGTTCATTACGCGTATATTGCATTTCTACCAATCGACGAATCAACTCATCACGGCTGACTCGATCACCTGTCACAATATGTAAGAGCATATTCATATATGCGTTAGGATCACCTAAACCATAAATGGCGGACACCGAAGCAACGATAATGGCATCCTTACGCTCAAGCAAAGCACGCGTTGCGGACAACCGCATCTGATCGATGTGATCATTAATAGCAGAATCCTTCTCAATAAAAGTATCAGATGACGGTACGTATGCTTCTGGCTGATAGTAATCGTAATAACTTACAAAATACTCAACAGCATTATGTGGAAAAAAAGCTTTAAATTCTCCATAGAGTTGAGCCGCAAGGGTTTTGTTGTGTGCCATTACAATAGTAGGACGTTGTAATTGCATAATCACATTCGCCATCGTATAGGTCTTACCAGAGCCTGTTACCCCTAATAGCAATTGATCCTTAAAACCTTGTTGTACTCCTTTAACAAGTTTCTCAATTGCTTGAGGTTGATCTCCTGCAGGCTCGTAATTAGTTACTAATTCAAATGGACGACTGTCACTCACTCGATAATTCTCGCTATACAGATGATAAAAATATGCAATAACACTGGTAATGCATGGCTTGCTTGCTCAAATCTTTATGATTTACTCATCTGATGATGAGGGTGAAAACCATAAATTCAATCAATTTTACTTGACCCTTACAGCAATCAATTGCACCATGAACTTAAATTGCATGTTGATGTAAAAAACTATGACTTACCAATATCACGATGAAACGATTATCAACAGTTTAAATGAAGATACAGTATTTGTATTTGGTAGTAATTTAGCAGGCACGCATGCAGGTGGTGCTGCAAAAATTGCACTTCAACATTTCGGTGCGGTTAAAGGTGCTGGCCGCGGCTGGGCTGGACAGAGCTATGCAATACCCACCATGAATGAGCATTTGCAACAAATGCCTCTATCCCAGATTGAACACTACATCAATGATTTTAAGATCTATACAAAAAACCACCCCAAGATTAAGTATTTTATTACAGCAGTTGGTTGTGGTGTAGCAGGTTACAAAGTTGCTGAAATAGCACCCATGTTCAAAGGTATATCAAAAAATGTGATTTTCCCGATTTCATTTAAACCTTTCGTTGAACGAACCTTTCCTAAATTAAGCCAACCTTTATTACATGCCATTTTTTCTTCCGAACTACTGTTCGCAGATTCTTTAGAAACGGCATTTGAGCAACTTAATTTAAATGAATCTGAAAAGAAACTAGCCAATATTTTGATCGAAACGCCAATGTTCCCCGTGGACAGTAATGGACGTGAACGCATATTTGAAATCGAAGATATCCTCTATCATCTAAAAGATCAAACCTTCCAATATGAACCTAAGTCCGATCGTGCATTCATGATGGGTGGTGTGGTATTGGCTTTACTTGAACTCTACCAAATGAATGAACAAGATTTTGTTGATGTTTGGCAAGGGCTTAAGTCAATTTCTGCGCCAAAACCTGAGCATCGAGCAAAAAAATCAGTTTAATAAGATGTTGATTTTATAAGATTCATTCACTTATATTGTATAAATGAATGAATTTTAAACACCAAGGCTCGCATCTATGGATCATTTAGATCTGACCATCTTTGATTTATCTCCAATTGCGATGTGGCTACAAGACTTCAGCGGTGTTAAACAAATTTTTGAACAATGGACTGCTGAAGGTATTGAAGATATTGAAGCATATTTGATGGAGGATCACAGTCGTCTCCACCTTTGCTTGAGTACGATTCATACCTTACGTGTTAACCAAAGTACGCTTAAACTGTATGAAGCAAAAAACTTAGAAGAAATTTTAGAAAGTTTTCAGAAGTTCCTTCATCCTGAAGTCAGCACTTTCCAAATCCAATTTTTCGTATCACTTTGGAAAAATACTGAACATCATATTCCAGTGATCAATTATACGACCAATGGAAAGCGTTTAGATGTTCAATTACGCGGTATGAAATTAAAAGGTTATGAGGATAATTGGAAATGCCTACTCATGACCACCGAAGATATTTCCCAATATCAAAAAGCACGTCATTTTGCCGAATCCTTATTTACTTATAATCCAACAGCACTATGGATCATGGATTTTAGCCAAATTAAAAAAAGATTTGAGCTGCTCCGTATGCAAAACATTGAAAATTTAGATCAACACATTCATCAACATCCAGAATTTGTTGTGGAATGCTTCGAGCAAATACAATTCATTGATGTTAATGAAGCGGCGCTCAAACTTTTTGCTGTGAAAGATAAATCTCAATTTTTACATCATTCCCATGATTTATTTGATATTAAACGTTTGGAAAATTTTAAAAGTCAGCTACTTCAATTGTGGAATCATGAAGAATATCAACAGCGTGAAAGTAGTTTCTACAACGCGAATGGAGAACAAATCTTCGTTTTAGAACAGTTAAATATTTTTCCACATAATTTAGATGATTGGGCGGTGATACAAGTCGCCCTTACAGATATCACTGAGCGAAAAAAATTAGAAAATCACTTACATTATTTGGGTCAACATGACATTTTAACTGATTTACATAACAGAACTTATTTTAACGAAGAAATTGAACGGATTGAGCAACTTGATCTCTATCCAGTGTCTTGTATTTACATTGACATGAACGGTTTAAAAATCATCAATGATCAGTTCGGACATGATGTCGGTGATCAGTATCTAAAAAACTTTGCCGAAATTCTTCAATTTGTCACCCACAAAAAAGATTTTTCAATTTCTAGAATAGGTGGCGATGAATTTGTATTATTGATGCCTCATGCCGATGGTGAGCAAGTTAAAATCCTTGTTCATGATCTTGAAACTCAAATACATCAACATAATCTAGATCACCCTCATCTTTCTATCAGCGTTTCACTCGGACATGCCACAAGACTTAAAGGCGAAACCTTAGAAGATATGTTACGCCGTGCAGATAAATGCATGTATATTAACAAGCATCATTTTTATCAAAATAAAAATCTAACGAATTGAGCATAGGATTTAGCTCAACGTTAGCTTAGCTCAAAAAAGTGCCTTAAATCACAAAAATAACAAAAAATTTGAATTTTATATCAAAATAATTTAGTGCTATATTATCCACAATTTATTGTTTTAAAAGAAAAGTTCAAGGATAGTTATGGAGATACTTGATTCATCAATTTTTGATTTATCTCCTATCCCAATGTGGTTGGAAGATTTTAGTGCCATTCAAACCATCTTTAACCAATGGCGTAGTGATGGGGTCACTGATTTAGCTTTACATCTGCAGCAAAATCCAGATCTTGTGACTTTATGCGCACATCAAATTAAGATTGTTAAAGTAAATCAAAAAACTCTCGATCTTTTTGAAGCACAAAGCCTTAAACATCTCACACAAAATTTAAGCACCATTTTCCAACATCAAATGTTTGATGCACATGTAGCGGAATTAGTTGCACTTTGGAAGGGTGAATTAGAGTTTACAAGTACAACCACTAATTTTACCCTGAGTGGTCAACCCTTAGACATAAAACTGCGAGCTGTCGTTTTACCTGGTTCAGAACAAAGTTTAGACCGTATTTTGCTTACTACAGAAGATATTAGTGGTTATATGCAAGCTCGGCGTTTAGAAGAAAAAAATCGTCGATTAGCTGAAGCAAGATTTAGTTATTCACCCACATCATTATGGGTTGAAGACTTTAGTCGCATTAAATTAAGACTCGATCATCTTAAATCAATTGGTATTGATGATTTCAGAATTTTTTTAGATGTCCATCAGGATTTCGTAAAACAATGCATTGAAGACATTGTATTACTAGACGTCAACCAAGCAACATTGGATTTATTCAAGGCATCGACGAAATCAGATTTATTTCAAAATCTAAAAAAAGTTTTCTCGAAAGAAATGCATCAAACTTTTAAGGAACAATTGATCGAACTATGGAATGGGAAAATTCATCATAGTCGTGAAGCGATCAACTATGCTTTGGATGGTTCAATTCGTTATGTTTTACTTCAATTCACTGTGTTTCCAGGTTATGAAGAAGATTGGGGACTTGTACAACTTGCCCTAACGGACATTACAGCGCGAAAAAAAGCTGAGAGCTATTTAGAATATTTAGGTAAACACGACGTTTTAACAAAACTCAAAAATCGCTCGTTCTACACTGAAGAAATCCATCGATTGGAACGCGCACTTATTCGCCCAGTTTCTGCAATTTTTCTAGATATGAATGGCCTTAAACCGATTAATGATCAATTTGGTCATGATGTAGGTGATGAGATTTTACGCAGAATGGGTAATATCTTAAGTAGAACGATTCAAAATACCAGTTATACAGCCTCTCGAATTGGAGGTGATGAATTTGTTATCCTGATGCAAGGTGCAAATGAAACTACCGTTCAGTCGACGATTTTGACCATTCAAGAATTATTGAATATCGATAATCAATATTATTCTAACCATATCATCAGTGCATCAATGGGATTTGCTACAAGCCTTGAGAATGAAACAATTGAGGATATGTTAAAGCGTGCAGACCAATCCATGTATGATCACAAGAGACAATACTACAAATATTTATCCAATAAAAATCAATAGTTTACAATATTTATATTTTTAGATCATACATTTTATTTACTCTTGAAACACTAGTCTTTGCACTGGTGTTTTTTTTGAAAAAAATCAATCTTATTCAGTTCTCATATAAGCTTTACTATATTTTTCATTAAATTATGACAAAAAATTCATGATCTTGTCTAACAAAAGAAATTGATTTTAAATTAATAAAATGTGATTCTCATCACACTTTAATCACGAACAATGATTAAAAACACTTTATTTTTATAAGAGACTATAACAATGGCTTTGTTCAATTATAAATCATTCGATTACTTACCTAACTTTAAATTAAGTTCAGTTCTCTCAATTCCAGCTCAACTCGTTGGTAATGGTCTAATCGCTGCCACCAATGCTGTGAATACTGTTTTTGATGTAGTTTCTCCTATTGGTTTAGCAGGTAATGCTTTACTTGGCAAACCTTTCGAAGCAGTGCACGAACTTGGTGATAAAATTATTGATGCAGCTTCAGATGCAGTGAATTCAGTGGGTAAAGCACTTGATGCAACCATCGAACCGAATGACACTCATCATAAAAATGAGTGGGAAGACAAAGAACTCAGCTTAGATAACATTTTAAGCCTTCCTGGGGATTTAATTGGAAACACCATTATCGGTGCAACCAATATTGCCAATGATATTCTTGATGCTGCTGCACCGATTGCTATTGCAGGAAATGCACTAATCCCTGGTTTTGATGTTGTTCATAAAGCAGGTGATACGATTATTGATGCTGTCTCTGATGTGGCTCATGACATTGGCTCAGCGATTGGCGGGACTATTGAACCTAAAGATACGCATTATGATAATGAATGGTCTCAAGAGCTTCCATCAGCTACTGAAAACCTAA
Source organism: Acinetobacter sp. ANC_7513 (assembly GCF_056779915.1). Lineage (NCBI taxonomy): Bacteria > Pseudomonadati > Pseudomonadota > Gammaproteobacteria > Moraxellales > Moraxellaceae > Acinetobacter > Acinetobacter sp. ANC_7513. The sequence continues at coordinate 144,220 of NZ_JBWYIW010000004.1, read as the reverse complement.
AATCAATTGTGAATACAGTTACAAATCAAGTTGAAAATGCACTTGAACCTATTTTCGATTATGTTCCTGATTTCAAATTTAGCTCAGTACTTTCTATTCCAGCTCAGTTACTAGGTAATGGTTTAGTCACGACAGCAAATTTAGTCAATACAGTTTTAGATGTGGCTTCGCCTATTGGCCTAGCAGGTAATGCTCTACTTGGTAAACCATTTGAAGTTGTTCATGAGTTAGGTGACCGCATTATCGATGCAGCATCGAATTTACTCAGTGGTGCTGGTGAGGCCCTCGGCTCAAATGTAGAAGCAAAAGATACACACCACAAAAATGAATGGAAAGATGGCGAACTTAGCCTTGATTCAATTTTAAAAATTCCAAGTGAGCTGGTTGGTAATTTGATTATCGGCAAAGATGGCATCGTGAATGATTTATTAGATAGCGTTGCGCCATTGGTTAAAGTTGGTGATAAATTCATTCCTGGTTTCGAAGAAATTCATAAAGCCGGTGATGCAATTATTGATCAAATTTCAGACATTATCGTAAATATTGGTAAGGATATTGGTGCTACTCTTCCACCTTCAGACTCACATTTTGATCGAGAATGGGGGCAACCAAAACAACCAGATCAATCTAATCCATCAGATGACGGTCGTCCTAAATTCTACAAAATTGACAATCAATTCAGTTACCGCGTAAGTGAATCTGCATTTAAACAAGTTCAAGAACTATATAACAAGTTTATCTCAACTGGTTCTTTACAAGGTAAAAATTTCTGGCGCCCTATTTATACCGTGATCAAAGAAGATTTAGCATCAAATGACGCAGTTGATCAGGGTACTAAAAACTGGTTAAAAGTTGCTGAAGCTGTTGCAATAGCTGATCCTCAGAGCTTCCTTTATCAATATGTTCGCTTAGGAACAGGTAAATCACTCGCAGATAAAGGCATCTATATTACGGATGAACAATTCTGGCAAGCATCAAATGTATTGATCAAAACTTTAGCTGACAATTTCTTGAATGGCGTTAAAAATGCTGATGGCGAGACTGTTGTTCCAGCAGGATATTTACCAAGCTCTGATGGTAAGTTTGGATTGGTACTTATGGATGCAACGCAAGCTCTTGAAAACTTGGGTGGCGAGCTAGGTGATTGGACAGGTATCACACCATTAAGTATTCTTGATCACTATTTAGGTGTGGATACTTCACAATTGAATGGTGGTGATAGCCGTCCGTTTACTTGGTATTTAGAGCTATTGGGTGATGTAGTTAAAGCCAACTTAAAAGCTGGTGCGAGTATCTTTGATGTTGTGAATCAGATCGTGACTGAGGGCTTAAACTTCGTTGGACAATTCATCAAAGGTGAAATATTTGATGATGGCTTCTCTTCACGTGATCAACTTGTAAATACATTGACTCAACTTGCTTACGCATATGCAGGTGATTTGGCTGGTTCTGTAGCAGTAGCGACAAACTTATTTAACCCTAACACCAACATTATTACCACTTACTCAGTTTTCGGACGTACCTTAAACGGTAAAGATGGTAATGACATCATTAAAGGCGGTGTCGGCAACGATACGCTTGTAGGTGGTAAAGGTGATGACTTGCTCTTTGGTGGTTGGGGCAATGACATTCTAAAAGGTGGTGAAGGCATCAATGTCCTCGTAGGTGGTCGTGGTGACGATACCTATTATGTACAATCAAAATATGACTTCGTACTTGAACACAACTATGAAGGTACAGACACCGTCATAAGTTCTGCAGATCAGTATCAATTAACTGAAAATGTTGAAAACCTTACGCTGATCAATCCAATCAAAGAACTTTTGATTGCTGGATCAGAAATTCAACAAAGTGGTACGGGTAACCAATCTGACAACATTATCACAGGTAGCAAATTCGTAAATAACGAATTAAAAGGCCTCGCCGGAGATGACACCTTAATCGCAAATGGTGGTCTGATTAACATCTTAAATGGTGGTATTGGTAATGACAAATTGTATGGCGATCTTGGTAACGAGACATACTATTTTGATCAAGGCTTTGGAGTAGATACAATCTATGAAAAAGGTGGTCAAGATACCATTCAATTTGGTGCTGGTATCTCAATTGATGATTTACTCGTTCAAGACTCTGGGAATGATCGTATCATCAAACTTAAAGATTCTTCTGATCAAATCACTATTAAAGATTGGGCAAAAGGTGAAGCACATCAAGTTGAATCAATCGTATTTAAAGACGGTTCTACATTCAACTTACTGACTCTAGATCAAAGCTTAAGTTACGTGTAATTCTTTCCCGCAAAAAAATAGGTGCTTAAAGCACCTATTTTTTTATCTTTTACCCATTGAGCGACGTGTACCACGTGGCGGCATCCATGTGCGATCAGCATAGCGCTGAGGCTTTGGACGTAGATCTTCGATTTCTTCATCAGCTTGCTTTGCGTCATTCACTTGCTTGATAGGAAATGGAAGATTCACTACAGGCTTCTTTTTGGGAGAATTTTCCGAACTCATTTGAGACCACTCATTTCAATCTAACGCTATTGTACGGAAATTTGTTTTTTTATGCGACCCACGTTGTTTAATATGGATATGTATCATTGCATTAAAATTCGATGAATTTCGTGATTTTTTGCTAATTTGCCTAGATATTGGACGACTAAAACATTCAATTTAAGCTAAGATAGTGTGCTTTTTATTTTTTAATCCCTATAAGAAGGAATACTGCCGTGGACGTACGTCTCTCTGATCGTGTCAATGCCATCAAACCGTCCCCAACGCTTGCTGTGACCAATAAAGCTGCAGAACTTAAAGCTGCTGGTAAAAACGTTATTGGTTTAGGTGCAGGTGAACCGGATTTCGATACACCACAACACATCAAAGATGCAGCAATTGCAGCGATTAACAACGGTTTTACTAAATACACCGCAGTTGACGGTACGCCAGGTCTTAAAAAAGCAATTATCGCTAAATTAAAACGTGATAATAACCTTGATTATGCTGCTAACCAGATTCTCGTTTCTTGTGGCGGTAAGCAATCATTCTTTAACCTTGCGCTTGCATTGTTAAATAAAGGCGATGAAGTAATCATCCCTGCTCCATTCTGGGTAAGCTATCCAGATATGGTGATCATCGCAGAAGGTGTGCCAGTTATTGTTAAATGTGGTGAAGAACAACGTTTCAAAATCACACCAGCTCAATTAGAAGCTGCAATTACTGATAAAACTCGCCTAGTTGTTTTAAACAGCCCTTCTAACCCAACAGGTATGATTTATACCAAAGAAGAATTAGAAGCATTAGCTGAAGTTCTTCGTAAATATCCTGAAGTATATGTTGCTTCTGATGATATGTACGAACCAATTCGTTGGGACGACGAGTTTTATAACATTGCTACAGTTGCACCAGATCTTTACGATCGCGTAATCGTTCTCAACGGTGTATCTAAAGCATATGCAATGACAGGTTGGCGTATCGGCTATGCAGCAGGTCCTGCTAAATTAATCGGCGCAATGAAGAAAATTCAATCACAATCTACTTCTAACCCAACTTCAATTTCGCAAGTTGCGGCAGAAGCTGCATTGAATGGTCCTCAAGATGTACTTAAACCAATGATTGAAGCTTTCAAACGCCGTCATGATTTGGTTGTTAATGGCTTGAATGATATCAAAGGCATTACATGCTTACCTGCTGACGGTGCATTCTATGCTTATGCAAACATTCGTCCATTGATCCGTGCAAAAGGTTTAAAATCTTGCACAGAATTCTCTGCATGGTTATTGGAAGAAACTGGTGTTGCGGTTGTTCCTGGTGATGCATTCGGTTTAGGCGGTTATATGCGTATTTCATATGCAACAGCAGATGAAGTATTGGTTGATGCGCTTGCACGTATCAAAAAAGCAGCTGACTCAATCGAAGGCGTAGATGCAGCAATTGCTTCTATCGCAGCTGAAAAATAATCTGATAAATTAATCAGATCAAAAACCTGCGATTTTCGCGGGTTTTTTTTATTAAATCTAAACCCTTCATGCACCTACTTAACCCAATACGCAACATAAAACCTTTTGGTTAATACGCTCGTTCACTGAATCGAACAAAGTGTGCTTTTAGGATTGGATAAACGTCGGAGGTTTTTTTAAAGCTATCCAAACATGATCCATCAGTGATCCAAATAGAATATTGAAAATATTGAAATTTAAACACTATTCATAGTATCGATAGCTCAATCTGAAAGATCATATTTATCACTGAAAAATCCCATTTATAGATATGCTTTGCACCATCATATAGAAGATAAAACCGATCTAAGCAACCACAATATAGGATTTAATTAATAAAAAAAACTTCTAGAAACACCAATTCACCCTACTAAAGAAGATAAAATGACACAGGCTAACTTGGACTATATTTAAAAAAAATCAATTCATTCAACAATTTCAGATTTGACTTGTGAAAATTTGCCTAAACTGCAAGCTGCTTATTAAACAAATGCTTTGAAGGACAAGAACAACTTAGGCATTCAACATAATATTTAAGTGGTGACTTTAATAAAATCTCGCTCACCGCATTCGACTCATTTACCCAAGCAAACGATTTATTCGTGCCAAGAATGGCATTCCCTTTTATGGAGTAGATATAGAGTTTATTTACGTTAGGTGTTAAGTCATTTGCTGCCAAATATTGTTCAAGCGTGCATGATTGATCGTAATCAACAGACCATTTTTCAGAAAACCACAGCTGTAATAGCTCACCCAAAACCAGATGATGTTTTTTAAAAGGAAATACATCAATTACCGCGCCCTCTACTTCAATAAAATAAGAACTAGGCGAATTCAAGATAGACAGGTAATTTTGTTTATAGAATTCAAGATTGGAAAAGATCTGAGAAATGGTAAGCGTATTCATTCGCTTTCTCCTATTTTAGCCATTTAGTGCTGGCAAGTTGGTATAAATCCACACTGCTTAAAACTCTGTTTCAAGCGCTCTGTTGTTAAATAAATCTAACAAGCTCATTCTAAATTGGCAAGTAAATTAAAAAAAAACATTTTATTTGAGCAAATAAACAACATGCGGCTCAAAAGTGACAATTGTATGGCAATTTACACTTGACCCAATCTTAAATCCCCTTATAATCGCATTCAGATTCTCCAATAGCTCAGTCGGTAGAGCGACGGACTGTTAATCCGCAGGTCCCTGGTTCGAGCCCAGGTTGGAGAGCCAAATACTAAAAAGCCCAAGCATTTAAGACTTGGGCTTTTTTTATGCAAAAAAAATCCCCCACTTGGGAGGATTTTCTCTACCATATTTTAAGCTGCTTTTGCTGGAACTCCACTGTGAAAACGGAAGGTTTCATCAGGTGTTAAGATGAGTTGCTTTTCAACTTCACGAATGTGCTCTATACGACTTTGAATATCCTCCTCAGGATCTTTCAATTTCGCAGTTTTAGCCACATCCAGAGCTAGAGCCAAATAATCCTCGTAATGGCGTGATTCAGATTTTAGTAAGTAGCGATAATAGCGCCCTAATTCCTCATCGACTCTAGGCGCTAATGCATAAAAACGTTCACATGAGCGTGCTTCCACAAACGCACCAATAATTAAAACATCAATTAGCGCTTCTGGTTCATACGTCCGAATTTCTTTGCGTAAGCCACCCGCATAACGCCCAGCACTTAAACCGACCCATTGCTGCCCGCGCTTATTCATAAACTCTAAAACCTGCTCATAATGCAGCATTTCCTCACGCACTAATTGAGCGAGCTTAACTTGTAAATCTACAAAAAAGCTGTATCTAAACATGAGATTCATGGCTGTACTGGCTGCTTTCTTTTCACAGTTCGCATGATCTTGCATCAAAATATCAAGATTATTTACAGCCTCATCTAACCAAGCTTGTGGAGTTTCGCAACCAAGGAAGCTTATGACAGGCTTCATTAATTCATCATAATCAATATTTGACATAGTACTCATCAATCTTATCGTGCAGCTTTGATTGCTGCTTTCATATCTTGAACTGCTTGCGTAAGTCCTTTGAAAACAGCATCGGCAATCAGAGAATGTCCAATATTCAATTCGTGTATTTGAGGAATTGCTGCAATAGGAGCAACATTGTCAAGATTAAGTCCATGCCCAGCATTTACGACCAAACCTTTAGCAGCAGCGTATTCTGTTCCACGGATAATACGTTGTAACTCCACCTGCTGTGCTTCTTCTGTTTCAGCATCTGCATAAGCACCTGTATGAATCTCAATAGTTGGCGCACCACAGGCAATTGCAGCATCAATTTGTTCAATATCAGCATCGATAAATAACGATACATCACATCCAATCGCTGCTAATTCCTGTGTAGCAGACTTAACAGCCTCAAAATTACCAACAACATCTAAGCCACCTTCGGTCGTGACTTCTTGACGCTTTTCAGGCACAAAACACACATGATGCGGCTTTATTTCTTTAGCAAATGCCACCATCTCATCTGTCACTGCCATTTCAAGGTTCATGCGTGTTTTAAGTACAGGGCGCATGCGACGGACATCATCATCATGAATATGACGACGATCCTCACGTAAATGTAATGTAATGCCTTCAGCCCCTGCCTCTTCACAAATTAGTGCTGCCTGTACTGGATCCGGGTAGCGTGTGCCTCGAGCCTGTCTTAGAGTTGCAACATGATCAATGTTCACACCAAGCAATGCAGCCATAACATTTTCCTAATTTGATTTTGATTGAGCGTTTTGAATCCACAATTGACGACTTTTTAGTGGGCGATCACCCAATAATGAAGTAATCATTTGACGATATAATTTATTCAACAATTGTAACTGTTCAGCGTTGAAATCTGTACCATTTTCATAATTTATCATGCTGAGAATTTGCTCGCCTGTCAGTGTAGCGGCACTTGAATACTGAACTGGTATGAAGCCTTCGTTTAATTGAAATTGATATTTTTGTGAAGTTAAAATTACATTTTGGTGTGCATCTATCGAGTAATCAATCGCATAACCAAGCTCTTCTAGAAGTACGTATTCAAATTGACGAAGAATTTGCTTCAAGAATTTGTTAGGATTTGAATGTTGAGCTAATTTTTGTAAACTTTCTAATGTCTTGTGGTACTGTGCAAAAGTATCTGGCATTGCCTCTTCTAATGGACATAATCTCAATAAGATTTCATTTAAATAAAATCCTGAAAAGAATGCATTTCCATGAAAAAAAATAGGATGATTAACAATTTCTAATTTTGTGAAATTTTTTAATTCAGACTTACCTGTCGCTTGGAGTGCGATAGGCTGATATTGCGGTGGTGGAGGTTGTCTTAGTATGCCGTCAACTCGTCCATACTCTTCAGTGAATAAATGGACAATATGACTCCGCTCTCGATACTTTCGATGATGGATTAAGTATCCATGCAAAAGTTCATTTCGCATCGACTAATCTTATTATTTATTTTTCTTTAGTTCTTTTTCATCATCGTCATCACCATCGGGAATAACAGCCCCAACTACTGCTGCAGTACCTTTGACGACTCCTTTGGTGGTTTTATACGCAACTTTTACAGGAACTGTGACAACTTTATGAATGCAACCTTGTAAAACCAAAGCACATACAATTATCGCAACCATCTTCATCATCATCAGCTCCTATAACCGTTTAATCCTTAGATATCACTATACCCTAGGCTTTTTAATGCACGCTCATCATCAGACCAACCGCCTTTGACTTTAACCCAAAGGGTGAGCATGATCTTTTCTTCGAACATTTTTTCCATATCAGCACGTGCATCCATACCAATTTTTTTCAACTTTGATCCTTTTTCACCGATGACAATGGCTTTTTGCCCAGGGCGATCAACAAAAATCGTAGCATCAATATAGGTACAAGCAGGCTTCATACGACCAGTTTTCTCATTTAAAGTCGCTTCTTCTGTTTTAAACGATTCAATTTGAACCGTTAAATCATATGGAAGCTCTTCACCCAGTTGACGCATGATTTTTTCACGAATAATTTCAGAAGCTAAGAAGCGTTCAGAACGATCTGTGAGTTGATCTAGTGCATACAATGGTGGTTGAAACGGTAAGTATTTTTCGATCGTATCTCGAAGATGATCAAGGTTAGCGCCACGCAATGCCGATACCGGAACGATCTCAGCAAAATTCATTAATTTAGTACGTTCTTGAATTAGTGGTAATGCCTGATTTTTATTCTCAAATGTGTCCAATTTATTAATGACCAAGATGACAGGCATTTCGGCATTTTTGAGCTTCTCAAGGACTAATTCATCATTTTGAGTCCATTTGTCAGCGTCTACAACAAACAGTACAAGATTTACATCACGCAAGGCTGAATGAGCTGCACGATTCATCATTTTATTGATAGCACGGACTTCTTTCTTATGCATTCCAGGGGTGTCAACAAATACTGCCTGAGATTTCTCACGCGTATCAATACCCACAATCTTGTGTCGAGTTGTTTGAGGCTTACGAGACGTAATCGAAAGCTTCTGACCCAAAATATGGTTCATTAATGTAGATTTACCTACATTCGGACGACCTACAATTGCTACAAAGCCACTTTTGTAGTCTGAGGGAATTGTAGTACCTTGAGAACTAAAAAATTGATTGATTAAATCATTGCCGCTGTCTTGCGACTCGTGATCAGCATCGATGTGATCGGAATGAGTAGTCATGAAGACTTTTGCTCCAAAAATTTTAAAATTTCCGCCGCTACTGCTTGCTCAGCAAAACGACGACTTGAACCCTCACCCATACATTTTGGCAAGCCTTCAACCATACACTCCACTTTAAAATGTTGGTTTGGTGCATCACCCTGAATATCAACAACCTCATACACTGGGAGAGGTTTTTTACGAGCTTGAAGATACTCTTGTAAACGGGACTTAGGGTCTTTCAATTGATCTGTTGGTTCAATATGATCTAAATAAGGTTCATACCATTTCAACACAATTGATTCTAACAACTTTAAATCTTGGCTATCAGTATAAATTGCACCAATAATCGCTTCGACTGTGTCAGCGAGTATCGACTCTCTATGATGACCACCAGATTTTAATTCACCAGTACTGAGTATTAAACTCTGACTAAGTTTCAAATCTGTTGCAATTTTGCCTAACGCTTCTTGTCGAACCAAAGTAGCTCGCATACGCGTCAGACGACCTTCGTTTTCATGTGGATAAGCATGATAAAGGTAATTGGCAATAATCATACCTAACAATGAATCGCCTAGAAACTCTAGGCGTTCATAGTTATGTTTATGGCTAACCGATCGGTGTGTCAATGCAAGTTGAAGTAATTCAATTTTCTTAAACTGATAACCGATGCGACTCAGTAAGCGAGAATCACTTACTTTGAACTGACCTTTGATCAAAACTTTTCTCGAATGTGAGGACTAAATCAATATTAAATAAGAATGGCTTTCTTACTTCATATTTCTTTGTCACTTGTAAACCTTGTTTAGATTTGACAGTCGCAATATCTTTAAACTCAATGTCACGGATATTGTTCATGCTAAATTTCTGCCCCATTGTTGAAGCAAACTGTTGTGGTGTTGTCGCCTTTGAGCTGATTGCAACTTGTTCTTCAATCAATTGATTGATTAGTCGGTCATCCCAATAAGGCTGCCACAATGCTACGAGCACTTTAAGTCCAAATGCCGCAACAATTACCCCTAATAAAATCGCTGTATACGATGCACCACGTTGAGTGTTACGCATTTTTTATTATCCATATATTTGAAGATTACTGAATTTGACCATTACGACTGAATGATGGCAATTTCAAACCAGCTTCTTTATGCATCCATACATAAATTGCTTGTCCTGTTAAATTTGCCTCAGGTACGAATCCCCAGATTCGACTATCAGCACTCTGATCACGGTTGTCACCCATGGCAAAATAATATCCTTTCGGAACAGTTACTTCCCAGCTTTGACCATTTGTTCTCACAAAGCGATCATTCGCAGTGGCAACATAAGGAAGATCTTGTTTGGTTTGTGCATAATTGAAATGCGCAATAATCGGGTTTTGACCTTCCAAATTACGAACCAAATACTTATGATCACCTAAAGTTTCATAATGATAAATTGAATTTGGCGTGTCTGAAACATCTTTTTCACGATTAAATTCAGCCGGTTCCGTTACAACTTTTTCACCATTGATGGTTAATTGATTATTCTCAAAAACGATATGATCACCAGGTAAACCAATAATACGCTTAATATAGCTAATTGATGGGTTTGGTGGATATCTAAATACCGCCACATCACCACGTTCAGGCTCATTGACATTCAAGACTTTGGTGTTGCTAATCGGTAAACGAACACCATATTGATATTTGTTCACCAAGATATAATCACCCGTTTCCAATGCCGGAACCATGGATTCAGAAGGAATATTATAAGGTTCAAAGAAGAATGAACGCAGCACTAACACAACTGCAAGTACAGGCCAAAAATCATATGCCCATGTAATAATGAAATTTTCATTCCCTTTTCCTTTGGTTGCTCTTTGTTTGAGCACCAATTTATCCAGCAACCATAATCCAAAAAAGATTAGGGTTGCAGGTACGAGAATGAGGTTAAAATCAAAATCCATGGGATATTCCTTGTTGTTATCGCTCTACTTTTAAAACAGCTAAGAAAGCTTCTTGTGGGATCTCTACACTACCCACCTGCTTCATACGTTTCTTACCTTCTTTCTGTTTAGCGAGAAGTTTCTTCTTACGTGAAACGTCACCACCATAACATTTTGCCAATACGTTCTTACGCATTGCTTTTACTGTTGAACGCGCGATAATTTGAGCACCAATCGCAGCTTGAATCGCCACATCAAACATTTGACGAGGAATCAAATCTTTCATTTTTTCTACAAGTGCAATACCACGATGACGCGCATCTTGACGGTGACAAATCATTGCCAATGCATCAACTTTTTCACCATTGATCAAGACATCTACTTTTACAAGAGAAGAAGACTCAAAACGGATGAAGTTATAATCTAATGATGCAAAACCACGTGAACATGATTTCAATTTATCAAAGAAATCCATCACGACTTCAGCCATTGGTATCTCAAATGTAATGGCTACTTGGTTTGCCATAAACTTCATATCTTTTTGAACACCACGTCGCTCAACACACAACGTCATTACATTGCCAAGATATTCTTGTGGCACAAGGATATTACATTCTGCGATCGGCTCACGAAGGTCTTCTACAGTAGATCCATCTGGCATTTTTGATGGACTGTCGATATAAACTGTCTCACCACTCTTCATGACAGCTTCGTAAATTACAGTCGGTGCCGATGAAATCAGGTCTAGATCATATTCACGCTCTAAACGCTCTTGAACAATCTCCATGTGCAGCATACCCAAGAAACCGCAACGGAAACCAAATCCTAATGCATCTGAACTTTCAGGTTCAAAGAATAATGCTGAATCGTTAATTTGCAGTTTTTGTAATGCTTCACGGAAAGGTTCAAATTCACTCGAATCAATTGGAAATAAACCAGCATATACCTGTGGTTTAACTTTTTTGAACCCAGGTAAAGTTTCTACTTCCGGCGTTGTAGCAAGTGTAATCGTATCACCAACTGGCGCACCAAAAATATCTTTGATACCAGCAATCACAAAGCCGACTTCACCTGCTTCTAAAATATCAGTTTCTGTATGTTTAGGATTGAAAATACCGACAGAGGTAATGATGTGCGTTTGACCTGTTGATTTCATCAACATTTTATCGCCTTTACGCACACGACCTTGCTTAATACGAACTAAGGATACAACACCTAGATAGTTGTCAAACCATGAGTCAATAATTAAAGCTTGAAGCGGCGCTTCACGGTCACCCGTCGGAGCAGGAATGGTATTCACAAGTGTTTCTAAAACACCTTCGATTCCTAATCCAGTTTTAGCTGAACACGTAGGTGCTTCAGTTGCTTCAATTCCGATAATGTCTTCAATTTCTTGAATAACACGCTCTGGTTCAGCTTGAGGTAAATCAATTTTATTAAGTACTGGAAGAACCTCAAGACCTTGCTCAATAGCTGTATAACAGTTTGCAACTGACTGAGCTTCAACACCCTGAGCTGCGTCAACAACTAAAAGTGCACCTTCACAAGCAGCAAGCGAGCGCGAAACCTCATATGAGAAGTCAACGTGCCCAGGTGTATCAATAAAGTTCAGTTGATATTCTTCGCCATTAGGGTGTGTATAATAAAGCGTCACAGATGCAGCTTTAATGGTAATCCCGCGCTCACGCTCAAGCTCCATTGAGTCTAGAACTTGCGCTTGCATTTCGCGATCTTGCAAACCACCACAGGTCTGGATAAAACGGTCAGCTAAAGTTGACTTCCCGTGATCAATGTGAGCAATGATCGAAAAGTTACGTATATTTTTGATATTTACGGATTTTTTAGCTTGCGCCATGGGTTACCTTGAACAATAAATTGCGCTATGCATGAAATAAAAACTACATAGCAAAAGCTGTTTAACAAATTGCGGACGATTATAGCAGATGGATTTTTCAAAGTATTCATAATAATGAACACCATGTGGTGAAATATTTAATTCGTCCGACTCAAGCAATTCTTTAATTAGCGGGTAAAGAATAATCTTGAGTGAAATCCAAAGGATTTAATACCTCAGAAATAGGCTGATAAGCTTGAGTAAATGTTGGCGATAATCGTTTAGGTCTGCCTGTCGCAATCTCTACACAGGCCCATTTGGTATTTCCCACAAATAATAATGATTGGTCTGAAGGTCTAAAAAAAGCGTACTGACGGAATGAATACATCGCATTCAAATCATTAAGCCAAGTTCTTAAAATAATTTCATCATTTTCAAAACACGCCTTTCTGTAATTCATGTGATGCTCAACTGCAACCATGGCATGTTTGAGTTCTAGATATTGCTCAACCCCCAAACCCAGTTGTTCGATATGTGCTGTTGCAACATCTTGCATCCATTTTACATACACCACATTATTCACATGACCTAAAATATCAATGTCTTGTGCTGTTGCTTTTATTTTAAGGTCAAAGATTGTACTCACTGTATTCCCTTGTATTGCGTATTCATCATCAACATTCGAAAAGAGTTTAATATAATTTTAGGGTTAAATAAAAAAGACCTTGCTGTCGCAAGGCCTTTTATTCAATTTATGTTTATTTGATTCTTAATCCGATCATGGCATTTCGCCCTTCACGGATGATACCCACTCGTGCAACTGTATTCGTTTTAAGATTAGCCACCGCTTCCACAAAATCTTGTGTTGTACTTACATTCTTACCATTAATCGAGGTGATCACATCACCAGCCATAATACGAGATTGTGCCGCCAAACCTCCGCGTACAACCTCTTGAATGTAGACACCACCTTTAACACCAAGGCGTGTTTTTTCAACAGGTGCAAGTTCGCGTATCGCAACACCTAATGTAGGTCCGCGTTTTTTAGCTTCACTTACATTTTGCGCTTGTGCAGGTGTTTCATCTGGTGCTGATGCAAGTGTTGCTGAAATCGTACGTACACGTTCATCGCGCAAGATTTCTAACTGAATTTTTTGATTTGGCTGTGTTCTATTTAAGTAATTTAATAGCTCACTCGTTCTTGAAATTGCAGTTCCGTTGTATTTCAAAATAATATCATTTTGCTTTAAGCCAGCGCGCTCTGCTGGGGAATTTGGCGCAATTTCTGTAATTAAAGCACCTTCAGGTTTTGGTAATTTATAAGCTTCTGCGAGGTTACGATCAATCTCTTGTAATTGAACACCAAGATATGAGCGACTGACTTTACCATTTTTCTTTAATTGATCCGCCACATCCATCGCCACATCGATTGGAATGGAGAATGACAATCCCATATATCCGCCAGTACCACTGAAAATACGAGAATTCACACCAATCACTTGACCTTGTTGATTAAACAATGGTCCCCCAGAGTTACCAGGGTTTAATGCGACATCAGTTTGAATAAACGGAACTGATGTTTCACCCAACATATTTCTTGATTTGGCACTGACAATCCCCGCAGATGCCGAGTACTCAAAACCAAACGGTGAGCCAATGGCAAGAACAGGTTCTCCAACTCTTAATTGGTCGATATTCCCAGTCGAAAGTGCTGGGTAGTTCGTACCTTCAACTTTCAGTAATGCCACATCAGTACGTTCATCACTACCAATAACTTTGGCATCAATCTCGCGACGATCATTTAACATGATGGTGATTTGTGAAGCATTTTCTACAACATGATGGTTGGTAATCAGGTAACCATCACGGCTAATAAAAAATGCACTTCCAAAACCCGTTTTCTCTTGAGGAGCTTGGCGCTGCGGAATAATAATTTGATTGCCGAAGAATCGTTTCAGTAGTTCAGGTACTTGTTGTTGAAGAATTTCTTCTTGTGTCATTTTCTTAACAACATTCACGCTGACGACACCCGGACTTACTCGCTCTACAAGATTTGAAAAGTCAACAGTAGCCGCCGCTTGAGTTTGCACTGCCGCAGTAAAGACTGCAGCAAAAAGTCCTGATGCTATAACGCGATTTTTCATGTTAAGTGAACTCTCATTTATGATTCTTGGATAAAATAATTTTTAGCACAATCAAAATTCTCTGTGCGTAAATAAATGTTTCTATATTAATAGAAAACAATACTTTACTTAAAATATGATTAAAAACTATTAGTTCAAGTGCATAAAAAAAAATTTGATCAATCAAACTCTTGAATTTTGCTTTGAAAAAGAGCCATATTAACGCACTTTTAAAATTCAGTTTGCGAATGGAAATGCCGAAAAATACAAGTGCGCATCAATTTGATGTGATTATTGTGGGCAGTGGCGGTGCGGGTTTAAGTCTAGCACTCTCATTACCTGATCATTTTAATATCGCAGTGTTAGCAAAATCTCATTTGAAAGATGCCAGCACGTATTATGCACAAGGAGGCGTTGCAGCTGTTCTTGATGAGGCTGATTCTATTCAACAACATATTGATGACACGCTCATTGCAGGTGCTTATCTCTGTGAAAAACAAGCTGTTCAACACACGGTTGAAGGAGGAAAACCCTCTGTTGATTTTTTACTGAAACAAGGTGTTAAATTCACACTAGATGATGAAGATAACTTGCATCTCACACGTGAAGGTGGGCATTCTCAGCGCCGCATTATTCATTCCGCAGATGCAACAGGGAAAGCAATTTCAACCACTTTAGTTGAACGGGCACAAGAAAAAAACAATATTCACATCTTTGAAAATTACATTGCGATTGACCTCATTACAGCGCATAAGCTGGGGCATTTGAATCAGGAAAATCGTGCTTTAGGCTTATATGCTTTAGATGAGCAAACCGAGCAAGTGCATACTTTCTTAGCACCATTTACTGCACTGGCATGTGGCGGTGCCATGAAAGCATATTTATATACCTCTAACCCTGATATCGCTACAGGCGATGGTATTGCAATGGCATATCGTGCTGGATGCCGCGTCGCCAATATGGAATTTAATCAATTCCACCCAACCTGTTTATATCATCCTCAAGCACGTTCCTTCTTAATTACTGAAGCAATGCGTGGTGAAGGCGCTTATCTTCGTTTACCTGATGGCGAACGCTTCATGCTTCGTTTCGATGAACGTGCAGAGTTAGCACCACGTGATATTGTAGCTCGAGCTATCGACTACGAAATTAAACGATTGGGTATACGACATGTATGGCTAGATATTACCCACAAAACCCCTGAGTTCATTAAAGAGCACTTCCCTACGTTGTATGCTCGCCTACTCGAACTGGGTATTGATATTACCAAAGATATGATCCCAGTTGTGCCAGCAGCGCACTACACCTGTGGTGGTGTCGTAGTCGATGAACATAGTCAAACGGACATTCAAGGTCTATATGCGATTGGTGAGACGTCTTATACAGGTTTACACGGCGCTAACCGTATGGCAAGTAACTCACTTTTAGAATGTTTTGTATATGGCATGAGTGCAGCAAAGCATATTCAAGATCAACATCAAAATATTATAGATCACTATGAAGTCCCTGAATGGGATGCTTCTCAAGTCATGAATCCTGATGAAGACGTTGTCATTTTACAAAACTGGGATGAGTTACGTCAGACCATGTGGAACTATGTAGGTATTGTACGAACGACCAAACGTTTAGAACGTGCATTACACCGCGTTGAAATGCTGAAACATGAAATTACCGAATATTATCAAGATTATCATGTCAGTAAAAATCTAATTGAGCTTCGTAACCTTGTGCTCGTTTCTGAAATGATTATTCGTTGTGCGATGCAAAGAAAAGAATCACGCGGATTACATTACACTTTGGACTATCCTGAGCCTTCGCAAGAATTACGAAAAACCGTACTCACCCCACCAAATTTTGAAGTGGAAACACCTTTAGTTGAGGTTTAAGTTCAAAATAAAAAAAGCGAGTTCATACTCGCTTTTTTTATGCCCTTTTGGGAGGAATTGAGTAAGTTCCAGTAACGTGAGCTATCGGCTCATCATTCCCAACAGAGTACAAGTAAACCTCTCCGACAACCAGAGTTTTGCCAACTTTCATTAATTTACAAACACCCTTGATGTCACAACCACCTTTCGGTTTTTTAAGAAAGTTTATATTCATATTGGTCGTCACTGTAAGACCTACAATACCAATTTCTCCCAGTATTGCGATATACAATCCATAATCGGCTGCTGTCATCATAGTCGGACCTGAAACTGTCCCTCCAGGTCTTAAATCATTTTCATCAACATGATAAATGACTGTAGCACCACGTGGCTCTACTGACACTATTTCACATTTTTGGAGACTTTGTGGAAATTCGGTTTGTAGGAATTTGAGTATTTCTTCTTTATTACTAATCATATTGAGTCTAATCGTTTTTCCATAAACAATGACTCAATATAAATCAAATTTGCTTTTTTACTTAGCACTTATGCTCAGCTTTCCATGAATTAATTCGTTCAATTGCATCATTAAATACCTGCTCAGGACTTTGTGTTGCATCAATACGCTTAACACGATTCGGCTCTAACTGATGCAATTCATCAAATCCTGCACGTACTTTTTCAAAAAAAGCTGCTTTTTCTTGTTCAAACCGATCCAATGCTCCACGCGCTCGTGCTCGTTGCATTCCAAGTTCAGTCGGAGCATCCAACCAAAATGTCAGGTCTGGCATTTTTAGGACAAAGTTTTGGTTTAAAAGTGCTAATTTTTCACGACTTAACCCACGACCTGCACACTGATACGCGAAACTGCTATCACAGAAACGGTCGCATAACACGATCGAACTATTTTCAAGTGCAGGTATTATGACTTGTTGCAAATGTTGCGCTCGAGCTGCGTATATCAATAATAGTTCAGTATCATTACTCATTCTTTCTTCATGATTCACCGTCAGAAGTACGGAACGAATTTGCTCAGCGAGCGGAGTACCACCTGGTTCACGAGTTAGAACAACTTGCTTTGATTGCTCAAGGAAGTAGTCACGAATTTTATGGATCAATGTCGTTTTACCAACACCTTCTGTGCCTTCAAAGCTAATAAACACGTCTATTTTACCCCTTATTTTTTAGATCGAATCACAGCAAGATATTCTTGAACAGCGCGATTATGGTCATCTAGATTGGTACTGAATTTGTGACCTCCATTTCCAGTCGCCACAAAATAAATATAGTCAGAATGATCTGGATGCATTGCCGCTTCGATCGCTTTATCACTTGGTAATGCGATCGGTGTTGGTGGCAATCCGTAAATCGTATATGTGTTATATGGTGTCGGCGTTCTTAAATCTTTACGGGTAATGTTGCCCGTATATTGATCGCCCATGCCATAAATTACGGTTGGATCAGTTTGTAAACGCATACCTATTTTTAATCGACGAACGAATACGCCCGAGACTTTATCTAACTCATGATCAACATTGGTTTCTTTCTCAATAATTGATGCCATGATGAGCGCTTCATATTTATTTTTATAAGGCAAATCAGAAGCTCGATTTTCCCAGGCTTTATCTAGTGCCTTCATCTGATGTTGATACAAATCAGTTAAAATTTTACGATCTGTTTCACCCTTCGCAAAAAAATAAGTATTAGGCGCAAATAAACCTTCTGGATGTGAAAATGGAATATTCAATTCCTTTAATATTTCTGCATCACTCAAATGAACCAGCTCTTTCGTCACCAATTCATCATTTTTGAGTGCATTTTTTAACTGCTTAAATGTTGTACCCTCAATGACCAAAATTCGATTCAGTTGTGCATTTTCAGAATTCGAAATCATGTCTAGAACTTGACGGACACTCATTCCCTCTTTAACTTCATAAACTCCAGCTTTCATGCTGTCATGAATCATCAATCGTTGATAAATCTTTAAAATAATGGGAAATGAAACTTGTTTATTTTGAGCTAAACGATCAATAAATTGTGAGTAAGTATCACCATGATTAATCGCGAGCATTTGCTTTTTACCCTCTACAGGATAATCCTTCCATAGACTTGTAGATAGAATCATGGTTGCAAGCAACATAAGGCCTGCAATAATGAGTAAAAGTGCTTTAGGTTTAAAGGATGTCTTGCTGTTCTTTTTCTTTGTTGATTTCTGAGGAGAGGACATAAGCTTTAAATCTGATTAAGTTGAAGGTGGTGAAAAAGATCAATACACGCTTGTGTATCTAATCGACGATCATCAAGGCAAGAGGCGATTTTCATTGGGTGGAGCGCATTACAATAAAATACACTTTGAATGTGAGGAAGCTCATTCAAATCAATTACTCTTTTTTGGAACGTTATACCATAATGATTCATACGCTCCAAAATTTCAGCACGCATCACCCCATGAATGCCATTATAACGAAGTTCAGGACAAATCCACGTATCATTCAATCGTATAAAGCAGTTACTGCTGATTCCTTCAACAATATAGCCTTGCACATCTGTAACTAAGGCTTCTTGAAAACCCTTCTCATCGGCTTCCTGCTTTAGTAACACTTGTTCTAACCGATTAAGTGATTTAATTCCCACCAATTGTGGCATGGTTAAACCCATTGCTCGCTCAAGTAAACCACTCGCAATGACTTCATAGTGATGATCAGTCACGTTTTGCGGATAATAATACAGCCAAAGATCTGCTGAATGATGCGGTAAACTGTATCCTCGTTGCCCCTCGCCTCGACTCAGTACAATTTTAATGGTCCCGTTTAATTGATCATACTTTTGCTGTAAACACTGGATAGACTCAGAAATATAGTCAAGATTAGCTTGAAGTGACAATCGCTCAATGGCGGTATTCAATCTTTTTAAATGACGTTCAAATAATTCAATTTTATTATTTCGAATTCTCGCCGTGGTAAAACAGCCATCCCCATAATGGAAGCCACGATCCAAAATAGATATTGCATCCATTGGCTTGGCATTTTTTAAACAGATCATTTCAAGCAACCTCATTCCGTTCTCATAGTGTAAAAAGTCACTCACAAAATGAATAGCTGTTTTGATCATAACTTTTTCATTTCTTCTTATTTTTTTATTTTAAAAAATTTCCCTATGCTCAAATCATCAAAAAACGACAAACACATAGGAATAATGATGCGTTCTTTTAAAATTGGGGTCATTGCAGCTTTACTTTCAGTCACTTCTGTTTCTACACTCGCAAAAGATTTTTTAAATGTTTCATATGATCCAACTCGCGAACTTTATGACAACTTTAATAAAGAGTTTGGAGCATATTGGAAAAAGCAGACTGGTCAAGATTTGAATTTTAAACAATCTCATGGTGGATCTGGTAAACAAGCGCGTGCGGTCATTGATGGCCTAGATGGAGACGTCGTGACTCTCGCACTCGCAGCAGATATTGATGCGATTGCTGAAAAAACCAATTTATTACCAAAAGACTGGCAGAAAAAATTTCCACAGAACTCTACACCCTATACCTCAACCATCGTGTTTTTAGTCAAAAAAGGCAATCCCAAAGGGATCAAAGACTGGGGAGACTTGATTAAAAATGATGTTGGAATTATTACGCCAAACCCTAAGACATCAGGTGGTGCGCGTTGGAATTACTTAGCAGCATGGGCTTGGGCAAAACACCAACCCGGCGGTAACGATGCTAAAGCACAAGAATTTGTACGAAAAATTTATAAAAATACTAAAGTGCTAGACTCTGGTGCACGTGGTGCAACAACAACTTTTGCAGAGCGTGGCATTGGAGATGTACTCCTGGCTTGGGAGAATGAAGCACATTTAGCTCTTCGTGAACAACCTGGAAAATTTGAAATCATTACACCAACACTTTCCATTCTTGCTGAGCCCCCTGTAGCAATTGTTGAGAAAAATGCGCAAAAAGATGGCAACCTCAATGTAGCAAAAGCCTATTTGAATTATCTGTATTCTCCAGCTGGTCAAACTATTGCTGCCAAAAACTTTTATCGACCACGAAATGCAACGGTACTTTCAAAATATCAATCCGTGTTTAAACCTTTGAAATTAGTCACGATTGATAAAGAGTTTGGAGGTTGGACAAAAGTCCAAAAACAACATTTTGATAATGGCGGGATATTCGATCAAATTGTCAAAGCAAACAGTAATAAATAAAATTAAGATTTAAGCTTTAACTTATGACGTGCCGATCATATTCATGATCGGCATTTTTTTAACAACACATCTAAATCTTTTTTTTTCATATAAAATTCATTTTTAATTATTTTTTATGCATAAAGATTAGATTTATTCTAGCGCCATGTAACAGAATATTTTCTTTTGAGGTTGCCATGCGCTTTTCAGCTAAATTAAAACTTGGGGTTCTCGCAGCTTTTGTTTTGGCTGCTTCGCTTAGCGCTTCCGCTAAAGATTTATTAAACGTCTCTTACGATCCTACTCGTGAACTCTACGTAGAAGTAAATAAAGAATTTGGTGCGTATTGGAAATCTCGGACTGGGCAAAACGTCAACTTTCGTCAGTCACATGGCGGTTCAGGTAAACAAGCGCGTGCAGTCATTGATGGTTTAAATGCAGATGTCGTGACTCTCGCACTTGCAGCTGACATTGATGCGATTGCTGAAAAAACCAATTTATTACCAAAGGATTGGCAGAAGAAATTCCCACATAACTCGACACCCTACACTTCCACAATTGTTTTCCTCGTCAAAAAAGGAAATCCAAAAAATATTAAAGACTGGGGTGATTTAGTAAAACCGGGTGTGGACATTATTACACCAAACCCTAAGACGTCAGGTGGTGCACGTTGGAATTATTTAGCGGCTTGGGCGTGGGCTAAACACCAACCAGGTGGAAATGACGCCAAAGCGCAACAATTTGTTCAACAAATTTATAAACAAACCAAGGTCTTAGATTCGGGCGCTCGTGGCTCAACTACAACTTTTGCTGAACGTGGTATTGGCGATGTTTTGCTTGCTTGGGAAAATGAAGCTCATTTAGCACTGCGTGAACAACCAGGTAAATTTGAAATTGTGACGCCAACACTTTCTATACTTGCTGAACCACCTGTAGCGATCGTTGAAAAAAATGCAGCAAAATCAGGCAATAAATATTTGGCGCAAGGTTATTTGAATTTCCTTTATTCTCCTAAGGGACAACATATTGCCGCGAAGAATTTCTATCGTCCGCGTAATCAAGCTGCATTAAAACAATATTCATCAACATTTAAGCCACTGAAATTGGTCACAATTGATCAAGAGTTTGGTGGCTGGGCGAAAGTACAAAAAGCTCATTTTGAGAATAATGGTATTTTTGACCAAATTACCAAAACAAATAACACAAAAAAATAACCAATGGAGCATGACATGATACATACACTCATTGTACCCGGCGTCGGCGGAAGTGATGAAAATCATTGGCAATCATGGTTGCAACGTCAAGTCATGCCATGCTCACGTGTTCAACTAGATGATTGGAACTTTCCTTTACTCTCAGATTGGATCCATCGTTTTGTAGAAAAAATTTCGCAGATAGATGCACCCGTACAGATTGTTGCACATAGTTTTGGCTGTTTAACGTCTGTCGCTGCTCTGCATCAGCACCCAGAAATAGCACAGAAAGTTAAACAACTGGTTTTAGTTGCACCAGCCAATCCAAGTCGTTTTGGTGAGAATGGTTTTGCTCGTTTGAGTTTGACTGATTATAGTTTTTACTTTCATCAAATTAAGATTAGCGTTCCCACAAAAATGCTCATCAGTGAAAATGATCCGTGGTTAGGTTTTGAGGATGCAAAAAAACTAGCAAAATCATGGGGTGTAAAACCGATTAACTTAGGTCAAGTTGGTCATATTAATGTTGATTCAGGATTTGGACCATTTCCAGAGATCTTCGATTTTTTGATTCATGATAAGCTGTCGAACTATATCAATAGTATTGATAATGGCAAGTTGTATTACAAATTTGCAATTTAAAGTTCGCCACTTATTCTTGATAAATTTTTTAATTCAATTGCTTATTGATTTCGGTAAGCTTTTTCTCTCATTTGAGGAGTAGTCATGTCGCAGCGATCCCGAGTGCTGCCAGGATTTGGTCTATCTCTAGGCTTTACCCTAGCGTATTTATCTTTAATTGTGCTCATACCCTTGTCGGCTGTTTTTATTAAGTCTTTAGGTATTGGCTGGGAAGGTTTATGGGAGATTTTAAGCTCTGAGCGTATCTTAAAATCATTACAACTAAGTTTCAGTGCTGCACTTATTGCTGCCTTCATTAATGTGGTATTTGGCTTATTACTTGCTTGGTGTCTCGTGCGCTATAGTTTCCCTGGTAAACGAATTGTTGATGCATTGGTTGATTTACCCTTTGCGTTACCAACAGCTGTTGCTGGGATTGCATTAACATCTTTATATGCTCCGACAGGCTGGATTGGTCAATATCTTGAACCCTTAGGAATTAAAGTTGCTTATAGTCCTATTGGGATTACATTAGCCCTGATATTTATTGGCTTACCTTTTGTAGTTCGTACAGTACAACCTGTACTGAGTGACTTAGAGACTGAACTTGAAGAAGCAGCGTCAGCATTGGGTGCGAATCGACTGCAAATTGTAACCAAAGTGATTTTACCGATTCTTTTCCCTGCATTAATCACAGGATTTGCTCTCGCATTTGCCCGTGGCGTGGGTGAATATGGTTCGGTCATCTTTATCGCAGGTAACCAACCCTTCGAAACTGAAATTGCGCCATTAATGATTATTTCTCGATTGGAAGAATATGACTATGCAGGTGCAACGACGATCGCCGTTGTCATGCTCCTTATTTCATTCGCTATCTTGTTCTTGATTAACTTGTTACAAGCATGGGCGAGTCGTCGTACAGGGAGAACTGCACAATGAGTTTGAATACAAATAGCAATGCTCTAGCTGAAAAATTGCAATCTCGTGATGCGACGCGAGAACCGACTTGGGTTCGTTATACACTCATTGTCGTTGCCATGATTTTCTTCCTCAGTTGCTTAATCCTGCCTTTGATTTTAGTTTTTGTTGAAGCATTCAAACAGGGTATCGGCGTTTATGCGCAAGCTTTAGTTCATCCAGACACGTTGTCAGCTGTAAAGCTCACCTTACTAACAGCTGCAATTGCTGTACCGCTCAACGTAGTATTTGGTGTAGCGGCGGCTTGGTCTGTTGCGAAATTTAATTTCCGTGGTAAATCCATATTAACCACGATTATTGATATGCCTTTCTCAGTATCACCTGTAATCGCAGGTTTGATGTTGGTATTGATGTTTGGTACTCAAGGTTGGTTCGGCGGATGGCTGATGGATAACGACATTAAGATTCTATATGCCGTTCCAGCAATTGTACTAGCAACCATCTTTATTACAGTTCCTTTTGTGGCGCGTGAGCTCATTCCACTGATGGAAGCTCAAGGTACAGAAGAAGAGGAAGCGGCAATCGTTTTGGGTGCTTCAGGCTGGCAAACTTTTTGGAAAATCACGATTCCAAATATTAAATGGGGCTTGATATACGGGGTTATTCTTTGTAACGCACGTGCAATGGGTGAATTCGGGGCAGTCTCTGTAGTATCGGGTCATATTCGTGGAGAGACCAATACATTGCCACTGCATGTAGAGATTCTCTACAACGAATATACCTTTAGTGCAGCATTTGCTGTTTCATCCCTCTTGGCTTTATTGGCGATTGTGACATTGATTCTTAAAACATGGGTCGAAATTCGCCAAGAGAAATTAAGCAAACGTAATGAAGATTCTACAGTTTAAAGGAAGTATCCGATGAGTATTCAAGTTAAAAATATTGAAAAACACTTTGGTGCTTTCCATGCACTAAATAATATCTCCCTAGATTTTCCTGATGGTCAACTCGTTGCATTGTTAGGACCTTCAGGCTGCGGTAAAACGACTTTACTTCGCATTATTGCTGGTCTTGAATCTGCTGACAGCGGTCAAGTGATCCTTGAAGGTCAAGACTCAACGAATGTTCATGTTCGCGAACGTCAAGTCGGCTTCGTATTCCAACACTATGCTTTATTCCGTCATATGACAGTATTTGACAATATTGCTTTTGGTTTACGTGTTCGTCCACGTTCAACACGCCCTTCAGAATCTGAAATCAAAAAACGAGTTACACGACTACTGGATTTAGTTCAATTAGGATTCTTAGCAGATCGTTATCCAGCACAATTGTCTGGTGGACAGCGTCAACGTATTGCACTTGCACGTGCGCTTGCAGTTGAACCTCGTGTACTACTTCTGGATGAGCCATTTGGCGCACTTGATGCAAAAGTTCGTAAAGAGTTACGTCGCTGGCTGAGAACTTTACATGATGAACTCCACATCACCTCGATTTTTGTAACTCACGATCAAGAAGAAGCGCTTGAAGTTGCAGATCAAATCATTGTAATGAATAAAGGTAATGTTGAACAAATTGGCTCACCTCGTGAAGTTTATGAAAAACCAGCAACGCCTTTTGTATTTGACTTCTTAGGTCAAGCCAATAAGTTCGAAGGTCATAATCAAGCGGGAATCGTACAGATCGGAAATGATCGCATTCAACTGCCTTTAGCTAAAGATGCACCTGAAGGTAAAGTGATTGCCTTCATTCGACCAGATGAGTTCCAAATTCATGCTCAACCTACAGACAATGCAATTCAAGCAACGTTCTTACGTGAAGTTTGGATTGCAGGAAAAGTGGTTGCCGAACTTCAAGGTCAAGATGGCAATCTCATTGAAATTCTACTCACTCCAGATGAAGCTAAACTGCATCAATTCCGCCCAAATCAATCGGTTTGGTTAACGACTAATACATTGCACTTATTTGCACAAGAAAACGCATAAAAATGTGTAGATGGGGCTTTTATATAGCCCCATCATTTTAAAGGTAACAAAGACTATGAACTTTCAACAATTAAGAATTATTCGAGAAACCGTCAGACAAAATTTTAATTTAACGGAAGCTTCCGCTGCCCTTTACACGTCTCAATCAGGCGTAAGTAAGCATATTAAAGATTTAGAAGATGAATTAGGTGTTCAACTATTTATCCGAAAAGGTAAACGCTTATTAGGGTTAACTGAACCTGGTCAAGCTTTGCTCGGTATCGTAGAGCGCATGCTGGTCGATGCAGACAATATTAAAAGATTAGCCGATGATTTTAATCGTGTAGATGAAGGTACATTAACCATCGCAACCACTCATACTCAAGCGCGATATGTATTACCACCAATTGTAAATTCATTCAAAAAATTATTTCCGAAAGTTCATTTGATTTTGCAACAAGCAAGCCCAACTGAAATCACTGAAATGTTACTTTTAGGCGATGCTGATATTGGTATTGCTACTGAGAATCTGACTACTGAAGAAAATTTAGCAAGTGTTCCTTTTTATAACTGGAAACACAGTATTATTACGCCTCAAGGTCATCCACTTACTCAAATAGCATCACGAGAGATTACCTTAGAACATTTGGCAGAGTATCCGATTATTACCTATCACGGTGGTTTTACGGGACGTTCAAAGATTGATAAAGCTTTTGAAGACTCAGGACTTGATGTTGATTTAGTGATGTCTGCACTTGATGCTGATGTAATCAAAACTTATGTGGAATTAGGTATGGGTGTTGGGATTGTCAACGATGTAGCCTACGATACAGAACGAGATCATCGCTTAAAACAAATTGATACTGATTTATTCGGGGTGAATACCACTTGGATTGCTGTACGTAAAGGTCATTTGTTACGTGGATATGGTTACGAGTTTATTTCGCTATGTGCACCTAGTGCTGATATCAAAGCGTTAAAGCGTGTGGCTTATCCTGAAGATTAACAAGCTACAAATAATAAAGGCGCCTATAGCGCCTTTATTATTTGCATTAACTTGCATAAAAAAACGAGCCGAAGCTCGTTTTTTTAAATGGATCTTACCAGTGGAAGCTCACACCCACTTTACCAACTGGAAGCCATTCGTATTTGTCATCATTACGGATTTTATCTTCTTCGGCTGCAATAGATTGCTCAATTGTTGGAGCTCCAGCCGCACCAGTCAAATTACCATACGAGGTTAAGTTAACAGATGGATTACCAGTATAGAAGGCACCAACTTCACCAAACACACCGAAGTTTTTGTTGATTTTAGGAGCAAAACCAAAACCTACATATGGAGCAATTTCATTATCATAAGATAATTTACCATTCACACCACCGTTACCAACGTAAGCAACATTGTTAACCTCGATTGAGCCCTGTGCATTTTTATTACGTTTATCTAGATCGTATTTTGTATCAACATAACCCACACCCGCTGCCATATATAAGCCTTGAGCCCATGGATTTTCGCTCGCACCCCAAGGACGAATTTCAGCGTTTAAATAAGCTACATTATTATCCATTTCAGCATCATACTTAGTACCGTTGATTGATAAATCATCAGACCAAGAGATATCACCACCGTTGTAACCTAAAGCAAGACCAACGTATGGGTTAGCAGTCCAAAGTAATGCACCACCGTAACCAGTTGTACCAACTTCAGCACGAACACCAGTAGGGATTAATTGATTAGCTTCAAATACATTACCTGTACGTACTACTTGAGTGTCCGCCATAGCGAAGCCTGAAACAGATAATGCTGTTGTAACAGCGAGTAATTTTAACACTTTCATTTTTTTCTCCTCAAAGAAATGAGTTGTTCTTTAATCATTAATGTGTTCGACTCGGAAGCATCTTAATGGAGATTTCAAAGCTGGTTAATATTCAAATTGATGCTTTTTTGTTATTTTTTGATACAATTTTGATTTAGTTGTTGTTTTATAAATAATTTGCACTTAAGTCTTTTATTAACTTTTATTAACATACTTATAAAGAATAGTCATTATTGTCGGACATTTTTTCAGGATTAATTGTAATTTTTATAATCAATTTAGTGTAAAATCTTGGAAATTTTTTTTGGAAGAGAAGATTATGTCTCAGCTTTCGTCAATCATCGAACAAGCGTTTGAAGATCGTGCAAACTTCACAGCTACAGATTGCCCTGCTGAAATCCGCCAAGCAGTCGAGGAAGCAATTGCTGGCTTAGATAATGGTTCATTACGTGTTGCTGAAAAGATTAATGGTGAATGGGTTGTTCATCAATGGTTAAAAAAAGCTGTTCTATTGTCATTCAAACTCAATGATAATAAACCAATCGAATCATGCGATCTCCAATTCTATGACAAAGTAGACACTAAATTTACAGGTTGGACTGAAGAGCAATTTAAAGCAGCTGGTGTACGTGTTGTACCGCCTGCAGTTGCACGCAAAGGTTCTTATCAAGCTAAGAATGTTGTGCTTATGCCATCTTATGTCAATATTGGAGCTTATGTTGACGAAGGTACAATGGTTGATACATGGGCGACTGTAGGTTCATGTGCGCAAATTGGTAAAAATGTTCACCTTTCTGGTGGGGTTGGGATTGGCGGTGTACTCGAACCTCTTCAAGCGAACCCTACGATCATCGAAGACAATTGTTTTATCGGTGCACGTTCTGAAATCGTTGAAGGTGTAATCGTTGAAGAAGGTTCAGTGATTTCAATGGGTGTTTACATTGGTCAATCAACTAAGATTTATGACCGTGAAACAGGTGAAATTCACTACGGTCGTGTTCCAGCTGGTTCAGTGGTAGTTTCTGGTAGCCTTCCTTCTAAATGCGGTAAATACAGCTTGTATGCTGCAATTATCGTGAAAAAAGTCGATGCTCAGACTCGTGCTAAAACAAGTTTGAACGACTTATTACGCGCTGACTAATTTTTTTATACTTTATAGTATTTGGAGTTACACTCCCCATCTCTACGGTTAGTAATAATCGTAGAGATTTTTCTTTTATATAATCTCTATTTTAGTTTGGTTTTGTCGATATGAGTAATTTGCGATCTTCCGCTATTCCTGTTTCTGATCCGTCTGCGGGGTTACGTATTACGGAGATCTTCTATTCATTACAAGGTGAAGCCAACACTTCAGGCTTACCTACAGTGTTTATACGCTTAACAGGTTGTCCACTGCGTTGTACTTATTGTGATACCACCTATTCTTTTGAAGGCGGTGAACGTCAGTCTTTAGAGGATATTATCCAGACCACGCTTGATTTTAAAACACCTTATATTTGTGTTACTGGTGGTGAACCATTAGCCCAACCCAATGCATTACCGCTCATGGAGCGTCTAGCAGATTTAGGCTGTGAAGTTTCACTTGAAACGAGTGGAGCGCTAGATGTTTCAAAAGTGGATCGTAGAGTTTCTAAAGTCTTAGATTTAAAAACACCAACTTCAGGTGAAGACTCACGTAATTTAATGAGTAATTTAGACCATTTAACTCAACATGATCAGATTAAATTTGTCATATGCAATCGTGAAGATTATGAATGGTCTAAACAACAAGTGAATCAATATGAATTGCACAAGCGTGTAAGTACAGTTTGGTTCTCACCTGCGTTTGCTGTAGAAAAAGGTGCTGCAAAGTTACCGCAACTTGCGCGTGATTTAGCACAATGGATCTTAGAGGATCACTTACCAGTTCGTTTCCAGCTTCAATTACATAAGTTGCTCTGGAATGACGAAACAGGTCGTTAAAATGTAACAAATAGCTCAAATTAAAAACAGTACAGCACTTTTTGTACTGTTTTTTTTAAGAGAAAATGATCTTTTAGTGCGCTGACACTTTAACGGTCGTGCCATTTAAATTAATCCCTTTCATTGAAATATCGCCAATTTTATTATTTATTGATGATGCGTCTCCAACGCCTACTCCCCATAACATTGCATTAAAGCCATTTTGATCTCCAAGACGATTTATTTTGAGTTCCAGTCCATCTGTACGTATCGAACCTGCAACATCGAAATCAAGATTATTGATGCCGAAACGCCCTGGTTGAGTATTTTTTAAATTAATAAATTCTATTCCGAATGCGCCACCACCATCATGATCGTGGACTTTGAAGCCCTCTAAACGTAAGCCGTCTTTAAATATTCCATTCAGTTTTAAAAGACTGCCTTGAGGTGCTGAACCGAGCTGAATATTGGTAGAGAGATTGGATACATAAAATTTCATATTATCCATTATTTTAACGGGGTCACTATAGCCTCGTCCTGTTGGACTAACTTGACCCGATTTACCAACCCAAATATCACCGGTATTAATAATAATATCTTCAGGAACAAATACACCTAAATTCAGAAAAGGGCCTGTAGTACTACTCCCTCCTTGAGCATCGATTTTTAAGGTAATACTAATATCTGCCGAACCAGAAGAAAGTGATAATGGATTCTTACTACGTCCATTCGCTGTACCGTAAATTAAGGCACCTGCTTTTGTGTTTCCTTCGTTGTAATCTGGCCCGAATCCACTGTTATCGTGCCAAATCAAATCAGCTTGAATGGGTCCACCTGGTAAAAGGCTAATCGTAATACCATCTTGTGCTGCATATGTTGACAATTCTTGATCTGAAAGCTCCTCAAATGCAAAAGAATTTGTACTGATCAACGCAGCAGTGGTTAAAATTAAAGTATTAATTTGATTCATTTTCATTCCGTAAAAATTATTTTTGTAAGTTTTAATCAAGTGTTTGTTAAATTATATTTAATATTTAAACAAAAACAACAACTGTTTAAACTTTATTCGACTTAAAAGAGAGTTTTATCTCATCTTCTAAAACGAACATTTCGCGTTCTTTATAATGATCTCATTTAGTTTTGTGACTTATGCAGATCTATATATTCAAAAAATTTATACCCCATTATTCTTTATATAATCAGTTATAATTCATTTTTTATTTACTTTAATTTTTTGGAGTTCTCCTATGCGCCCTCGTGCCATTGTATTGTTATCAGGTGGTTTAGACTCAACGACTTGCTTGGCTTGGGCGCAAGCACGCTATGAATGTATCGCTTTAAGTTTTATGTATGGTCAACGCTCAACAACTGAATTGGATGCTGCACGTAAACTGACACAACAAGCAGGCGTTGAACATCGCGTGATTAATATAGATTTGGGTAATTTAGGTGGTTCTGCATTAACTGATCATTCCATTGATGTTCCTGATCAAGAACAAGAAGGGATCCCTGTCACTTATGTTCCAGCACGTAATACGATTTTCCTGTCTTATGCACTTGCAGCAGCAGAAGTGTTTGACGCAGAAGCCATCGTAATTGGAATTAATGCGGTAGATTATTCTGGTTATCCAGATTGTCGACCAGAATTTATTGAAGCATTTGCCAATATGGCAAGATTAGCGACAAAAGTAGGTGTTGAAGGAAAACCTCTTAAATTTGAAACACCTTTACTACAATTATCCAAAGCAAATATTATTCGCTTAGGCATCGAACATGGCGTAGACTACAGTCAAACGGTGTCATGCTATCAAGCAGATGACCAAGGACGAGCTTGTGGAAAATGCGACAGCTGTCGTTTGCGTAAACAAGGTTTTGCAGATGCTGGCGTTGAAGACCCAACTCGTTATATACCGTAATAACAGGGTGCCATATATGAAAAATTTAAAATCAAACATTATTCTTTCAGCGATTGTTTCTGCTGCAGCACTTTTCGGTTCTGCGGCTCAAGCAAATGAGCCGAATAATAAAATGCAGCAAGCCTACAAAAGTACTAACGTAAAATCTGCACTGATTAATGTTTGTAAGGAAGAAACTGCTAAAGGGAACAAGCTTTCTGCTACTGAAGTCAGCAAATATTGTACATGTGCAATTGAAGCAGACGGCAAGCTCACTAATGCTCAAAAATGGGAAATCCAAAGTGCGATTAACCAAAAGAAAAGCCCTTCTACTTTAGCTATCGTGAAGAAACAGAACGCTGATCTTCAAGCATGCTTCGGCCCACAGTTAACGTCTAAGCTACAGTCGTTAACAGAGGAAGCAATGAAAGCAGCACAAGCTAAAAAATAATCGCAGTTAACATAAGATAGCCACCTCGTGTGGCTATTTTTTTGAATTCCCCTATAAATGTAGTGACAACTTTTAAGGAAATTATAATGTCAACGGAAACGATTAGTTTACCCAATCAAACATTCCCAACGACTACAGGTTCTGTGAATTTAACTGAGTTGAATACAGATTGGCTCATCATTTATTTTTATCCAAAAGATTCAACACCTGGGTGTACAACGCAAGCTGTTGGTTTTTCATGTTTGAAAGATCAGTTTGATGCGCTTCATACCTCTATTTTCGGTGTTTCTAGAGACTCAGTAAAAGCCCATCAAAACTTCACCGAAAAGCAAGCTTTAACAATCGATTTGATTAGCGATAAAGAAGAAGTGCTTTGCCAACACTTTGATGTGATTAAAGAGAAAAATATGTATGGAAAAAAAGTGATGGGGATTGAGCGCTCAACTTTTATTTTTCATCAAGGTAAACTCGTTAAAGAATATCGTAAAGTCAAAGCTGCAGGGCATGCTGAACAAGTGCTTGAAGATTTAAAAGCTTTGCAAAACTAATAAAAAAACCCACGATTGACGTGGGTTTCATCTACTTATAATTTTTTTTAACTACAATTAGAAATCAAAGCTTACGCCAAGTTTATAAGTTCTTGATCCACCAATCAGCGCATAATTCGAGTTAAAAGCACCTTCCCAATATTTTTTATCTGTAATGTTATCAACATTAGCTAAGAACGTCGTATTCACGCCACCAAGCTTGGTCTTATAACGTGCACCTAGATCGATGACAGTATAATCTGGAAGTTGCAAGGTATTGGTATCATTTAAATACTGTTCGCTGACATAACTTGCTCTGGCATTTAAATTTAATCCTTCGAGTTGTGGGACATCATAATCCACCCCAAGCGTTGCAGTAAAATCAGGTACACCAAAAACTTGATTTCCTTGATTCATTTGAGCTTTGGAATATTTTGCATCAATATAAGCCATACTTCCCATTAGGTTTAAATCTTCAGTAATCGCTCCAGAAAATGACCACTCGATGCCGCGTGATCGAGTTTCAGCACCATCTGTTGTAATTTGATTAATTTTTACACCATTTTCTGTATAAGGTTCAATCGACTTGCTCATCGTGCTTGGTTTTTCAATTTGATAAAGTGCCAGCGTATTCAGCCAAGTTCCATGCTGATGTTTTGCACCTAACTCATATTGCTTCGTCACAAACGGCGCAAAAGTGACTTTGTCGTTTGCATCATTGACATTATCAACGGTCGATCCTTCTGATAAACCTTCTACATAGCTTGCATATAGTGACAAGTCTTCACCAAAAGGTTTAACGACGATCCCTAAACTTGGTGAAATACGGTCTTCTTGGTAATTTTTTTTGGTCTGTAAATTATTCGTTTCAATATCTTGATAACGAGCGCCTACAATCAATTGAAGCTGATCATTCAATAATGAAATTTGATCAGTCAATGTATAACTGATGTACTTATTATCTGCTAAAGGTGCAATTTCTGGACGCTGTAAAGGCATATTGCCTTCTTTACTTGGGTCATAAAGATTGGTGTTAAAATCTACAGGAGGAGCTCCACGTCCTTTATGTTGATCCGATTTTTTATTTAAATAATCTGCACGCAATCCAACATTATGCTGTATTCCAGCAGTATCAAATTTTCCTTCAACCCCAATGTGTGCTGTTTTATTTTTTTCATTTGCACCCACTCGGTAATATTGGGAAGAGGCATCGCCGTCCTCATTCTTTACGATCATTCGTGTACCGAATAAATGACCATCATATGATTTTTCAGCATATCCTAGACCAGCAAAGGTTTTCAAATAGGGAGAAAATTGATATTCACCTGATAAGCCAGCAAATTTACTGTCAGAATTCCCTTCTAACCACGGAAAATAGTTTTGGTCACCTTTAGGCGGTGCAATGACTTTGTTAACTGTATCTTTTCCACCCAGTGCAACCATTGTTGGTGACCCACCATCGCGATTTTGCTTAATAGCATAACTATCAAAATTAATTTTAAGTTTATCCGTGGTGTAATCCGCAGCGATGGAACCAAGAACTAGGCGATCATTCATATCATTAATGATATGTTCACCATCACCATATGCACCATTGACCCGAACACCAAACTCACGGTTTGCACCAAATCGTCTTGAGACATCAATACCTGATTGATAGTAGCCGCCATCTTGGTATTGTGTGTTTAGTCTTGTCATGTCTTGGTCAGCGCGTTTAGAGTTGGCAATGACCACACCACCAACGCCTCCATTCGGTGCCATACCAGCGACAATTGCATTTGGTCCTTTCAAAACTGTCACTGATTCTAAAAATTCAGTCGGCACTTTTCCGTATGGTGCAATACCATAAAATCCGTTGTAGTTCATATCCTCATGATTTAAGTCAAAACCACGAATTTTGAAGTTTTCGTTTAAATGACCTTGATTTGTCGTCAGTCGAATACTGGCATCATTTTTTAAAACATCACCTACGGTGGATGCCTGTCTTTCTCGTATTAATTGCTCCTCATATTGCATTACAGTGAATGGTGTATCGATTAATTTTTTTTCACCTAAAGCACCCAACTTAGATACATTGCTTAATTTTCCATCTGCATAAGCATTAATCGCTTCAGCTTGTGTTGTAATCGTAGGAAGTTGGTTTTGATCATTTGCCCATGTGATAGTCGCTATACCGCCACTCATCATAAGAACACTTACAGATTGAGAGAGTAATTTGGTACTGTAATTTTTCATTTTCGGAACAATTAATAATAATGAGAATCATTATTATATGATTCTCATTATTATCTTTATGTGAGTTTTTGTTCATTAAATGTTGTCATCTAATCGACGTACAAGCTTTAGAGGAATTTATCTAATCAATATTCATATAATTAAGTGATAGGCGATGTACCACATGATTAAAGCAATCAAAATATCCAAGACTTGCCATGCGCGGGGATTGTGAAAGTAAGCTGATAGATATTGCGCACCAAAACCCAAACTAAAGAAAAATAACCATGATGCCGTGATCGCACCTATGGCAAACGATAATAAGTGATCTTCAAATTGCGTCGATATTGCGCCTACAAGCACGACAGTATCTAGATACACATGGGGATTCAGCCATGTGAATGCCAAGCAAAAGAGAATAATTTTAAACCATGAAACAGCCGTATGATGATCAAGACACATCGATTTTTTGGTCGAAAATGCTTGATAAAAATGATGGGCACCATATACCACTAGAAATGCAGCACCACCCCATTGTGCATACGTCATTATTTGTGGATGGCCTGAGATAAACTTCCCAAATCCAAATACGCCAGCCAAAATTAGAAGTGAGTCTGAAAAGGCACAAATGAGGCAAATGGATAAAACATATTCTTTTTTTAAGCCCTGTTTAAGCACAAAAGCATTCTGAGCACCTATCGCCATAATCAAACTTAAACTCGTTACAAAGCCATTAAACAGTACGAATAAAGACATAAAACACCTAATATTTATCATTAGGCGGATTATGAACAATTCAATCTTAAATTGAGTATTATTAAATTAATATTAAGTTCATTAAGTTTTATTAAATCATGATTTTCAATTATAAAGACTGTGTCGCGTTTATCACCGTGGCGGAAACTGGAAGTTTTGATCTGGCTGCTAAAAAGCTTTGTCTCTCTGCGGCTGCAATTACTCTTCGAATCCAACAATTAGAACGGCAGATTGGGCAAACTTTAATCCTGAGAGAACGACCTTGTCGTGTGACACATTCAGGTGAAATATTGCTTGAACATTTATTAAGGCAAAAGCGTCAAGAAGAAAATGTTCTGCAGCTTATTCAGGGAAAAAGTCAAAATTCTGAGTTTTATAAAATTATCATTGGAACGAATGCAGATTCATTAGAAACTTGGCTTTTGCCTGCGATTGCTGAAAAGTTAATAGAGCATAAAATCACAATACAACTTCGAATAGATGATCAGGATCATACGCATCAATTAATGGAATCAGGCTATGTAAATGCATGTATAAGCGCTGAATCCCAACCCATGACAGGTTGCCACTCAGAATTTTTGTTCACGATGCGTTATCAAATGGTGTGTACGCCAGAATTCAAATTAGCATGGTTTAAAAACGGACTAAATCGCGATTCCTTTCGCCGTGCGCCTGCGGTCATCTTTAATGATAAAGATCATTTACATGAAACGGTTCTACTCAATCAATTTGGATTACCGCAATCTAGTTATCCATATCATTATGTCCCCTCCTCAAAGTCATTTGTCGATGCAATCCAACTCGGTTTAGGCTATGGCATGGTGCCTGAACTGCAAATTCAAGACTTACTCGATCAAGGACAATTGATTTGTTTGTTGCCTGAGGCAACACAAGACGTTGATCTATATTGGCATCATTGGAAACAGCAGTCCCCACAACTCAAACATATTACTGACATACTCATGACATTAAAAAAGCAGTGATTGAATCACTGCTTTCTTTTTATCGATTTAGTTGGCTTTCCATTGCCCTTCAAGCTTGATATTCACTTTTTCGCCAATTCCACCAATCGCTTTGCGCATACCAAAATCACTACGGTTGATGACTGTTGAAGATTGCACATTCAACACATTTGGATTCGATGCATTTGGAGTTAAAGTTGTCTCAAATGAAACTGGACGTGTCACACCACGCATAGTGAGTTGTCCATCAAATTTGTATTTATTATTTCCTAAAGCACGAATTTGATTACTTTGAAAGGTCACAGTTTTATATTTGCTTGCATGAAAGAAACTGTCACCAAAGACCATATCCTTTAAAGAGTTTTTGCTCAGTTTAAGGCTATTCACATCCATCACAAATTTAGCTGAACCTTGATTAGGCTGTGCCGGATCAAAATTCATCTGTGATTGATATTTTTGAAATTGCCCATTTACAATCGACATTCCTGCAGATCGGATATCAAAGCTGATCTTACTGCTAGGTGATAGTGTCCATGTTTGCGCTTGAGCAAAAACAGAAGCAGACAATAGCACTGTGGCCAAACTCATTTGTGTAATAGTACGCACGATTTCCCTCGGTTTTCTTGTGTTAAACACAATCATTCAATTGATTCACTCAAACTTGTACTGTCTTGACGTTGGTATTTAGTTTTCAGTTGTTGGTAAATTTCTAAATTTTGAAACGCTTGTAAAAATTGAATGGTTCCGTGGGGAAGTTCTTTTTCCATAATTTCCCCCCGATAGTATGCTTCACGAAGTGGTGTTGCAGAAATTGCACCTTTTAAACTATCGAGTTCCAACATCTCCCATTCTGGGAAAAATTTGAGGTAATAGGATGAGTCATCTTTAAAGTGACCTATTAAGCCGACTTGATCACTTGGCTGTACTACATCCGCCACTAAAGATTTGACCAATTTTTGCCATTTTTCATCATTATAAACATCAATGACGTGTACAAATTTGATTCTTGCCTGTTGATCAGGAGAAAAGTTAGACAAAATCATCTGTTCACGTTCAATGGCTAAAAATGGATTTTTTATATTCCGCTCTAATTGAGCAGAACCAAGCGCTAAAATAACGTTCTGGCTATGCGTCAGCGCAATTTTAATGGTTTCCATATGTGCCAAATGAAAAGGCTGAAAACGTCCGATATAAACCAAATAATCAAATTTATAATTCATCGCCAAGTCACGTTTATGAACTGATCAGTTATGTCACTCTTCGCCAGAATACGACATAATAGATTTCATAAAATCTATATTAATTGAAAGCAAGGATAGTACGATGTCATTAAGTTGTATTCAACAACCTCATGAGCATTTAAATGCAAAATTAGAAGAAGGTGTGCTGACCTTGGCGATTAATCGTCCTAAAGCCAAAAATGCATTATACGGCGAATTATACCTCTGGATCGCTAAAGCCCTTGATGAAGCAGACAAAGATCAAGCTGTTCGTGTGGTCATTTTACGTGGCGAAGATGCGGATTTCAGTGCTGGTAATGATATGCAAGACTTCATGAAATCTGCGGCGATGAAAGATCAAATTCGTCCAGAAGATGGTCCTCCTTTTGTGCTTTTAAAATCTGCTGCTAAATTTTCTAAACCACTGATTGCTGCGGTACGTGGTGTCGCAATTGGTATTGGCGTAACGATCTTATTGCATTGTGACTTAGTTTATGCAGATAACACTGCTTTGTTCCAAATTCCATTTGTAAGCTTAGGTCTTTCACCTGAAGGCGCATCTAGTAAATTACTAGCACGTCAAGCAGGTCATGTGAAAGCAGCAGAACTTTTATTAACTGCTGATAAATTCGACAGTGAAAAAGCATTGGCTGCAAACTTGATCAACAGTATTGAATCTGACGTTTATGCAATTGCCGCTCAAAAAGCCACTCAACTGGCTTCACTACCACTTGCTTCTCTCGTGCAATCTAAAGCCTTAATGAAACATGATGTTGATGAGATCGTGTCCTGGATTGATCATGAAGCAGTAATCTTTATGGGGCGCGTCGGTTCTCCAGAAATGATGGAAGCTGTACAAGCTTTTATGCAAAAACGTAAACCTGATTTCACACAATTTAATTAAGCTAAAAGATCCGAGTCTCACGACTCGGTGAATACTCTCTATCTAAGGAATGGATCATGACGACTGAAAAAAAACGCTACTACGAACCTGCACCACAAGGCATTGATGTTGAAAATTTCAAAAAGGTCGTGACCAGTCGTCGATCTGTTCGGAAGTTTACAGGAAAACCTATACCGTCTGATATCCTCGATCAATGTTTAGATTTAGCACTCTTGGCCCCTAATTCATCTAACTTACAACCTTGGACTTTTTATGTTGTCCAAAATCCTGAAAAGAAACAAAAGATTGTAAAAGCGTGTCTAAATCAATGGGCTGCGCGCACAGCGGCTGAATTGATTGTCTGTGTCGCACGTACAGATCGAATTAATGAAATGGCAAAGCTGAATATTCAAGAATTTCCATTTCCTGAGATTCCTCCACTCGTCAAAAAATATTACACCTATATTCCACTGAATTATAAAACGGGTTACTTCAATGCCTTAGGTCATTTCAAAAAGGTGGCTTTTGGTGTTGCACGTCGTTTAGATAAACAACTTCCTGTGACAGCGTTTCAACCATCAGATGCTGTACTTTGGGCAACTAAAACAACGGCTCTTGCCTGTGAGAACTTAGTACTTGCTTTGCGTGCCTATGGATTTGATAGCTGCATGATGGAAGGTTTCGATGAGCCTATGGTTCGTAATATTCTCAATCTGAACGATCAACAACATGTCGTAATGGTGATTGGCGCAGGTGAACGTGCAAAAGATGGTGTCTTCTTCCCGCAGTATCGTTTTGATCGCCAACTTTTTATTGAAACAGTCTAATTTTCATAACTGTTTTAAAGTGATCTAATCCTCTCCATGAGCTCTGTCAGCACAAAATATTTTTACTAAGGATGTCTTGTGTTGACAAATCACTTCACCCTACCGATGATAGATTGTCAAAAATTTTCCTCTGTGATCTTCTAGACTTCATGCTATAGACATAAAAATAGCAATGAGGTTTGTCAGATATGCCAATTTCACTTCCGAAAAGCATCGTCAACGCAATTGATCAATCAGCACTAGTTAATGGGCAGCCACTAGACCCTCAGATTCCAACACATACCCCTCAAGCCAAATACACCACCGTACACTATGGAATTATGGTGCCAAACTTAGTCGCACCTTTTCACTTTCTGAATATGATTGCGATTATTGGACAGCCTAATGTGCGAATCTTTAGTAATCCTCATATCGTGAAAACAACACCACTTGATACTGCAAACCTGTTAGTTGGTACAGCCGTCGCCAATAATCAGCAGTTCAAAGGGTATTCTGTTACCCAAGAATGTAATTTCTCTAGCCATGGTCGACATCTTGAATTTGCCAATGACTTAACTATTGATGTGAATGGCAAGCAAGTGATTGCATCACGTCAAGGTCATGATTTTAATTTTGAGCTTGAACTCACCATGACAGATAAAATCGCACATTTTGTCAAACTTCGTGGTGGCTTATACGATCATTGGTCTATTTTATGCCAATACAAAGGACATATTGAGTTTCGTGGTGAAAACACAGAGATCTCTGGTCTATGTACCTATGAATATGCACGTGGAGCCAATATTCCTCTGCCAATTCAATTCTTTACCTATCAAATTTTAAATATTGATGAGCACACACAAGTTCTATTTGTTGACACGCATGGAGCTGGTTTAGTGTTACAACGTCGGGTCTATGTTCGTGGTGTCAATGACCATGGTGGCATCTATGAAGCTGGTTTGAAATCTGTGGTAAATGAATACCTTGATCCCGTAACATCACCCAATGGTATTCGAATGCGATTACCTAAACGCCTTTCTTGGCAAGTAAATGACCATTCAGGGCAATGTTTAATTCAGATTGATGCGATCTCAAATAATGACTACCAATTTGGCATGACGGGTGGCTATGCGGGTAGTTATGAATATAAAGGTCAGTTTAAAGGCAAAGCAATTGATGGTAGAGGTTATATTGAGTATATCGACCCAATCAATTAATTTAATTTTTTAGCATATTAGACATGATGTCCTGATCTCACATTTTCGGGGCATTTTCTGACCTAGAGCTGAGCATTTGATTCACTTAAATTAAACTGTCTTGCTCAATGCTAGGTTCAGAATAATGACAGCGATACTACGCAACGATGCGGGTTTATTCCCTTGGTTGGTTTATGAAACCCTACATAAAATGGGTCATAATGCCGATCAGATTTATGGTAATGTCGATTCTCAAGGTGTATCACGTCACAAACCCCACCCTGAAATGCGTTATGACAACCGTCTACAATTTCAGTTTTGGCAAGATGCCGCACGTATCAGTCATGATCCACTTATTGGATTACACGTAGGGCAACAACTTCCCCCTTTTCGTGGTCAAATTTTTGAATATGTATTTATGAGTAGCGCTAAATTTGGTGAAGCGCTTTCTTTCTTATTAGAACATTATCGCTATTTTAGTTCAGCTTTAGACATAGGATTACATGTCAAAGGCGAAGATGCTTATCTGTTTGGCTTTGAGCATGAGTCACCTCATTATCTGCATTGTGTGATATCGATCGTGTTGTCATTTTTGCATCATGTTAGCAAAGGCAAATTTAAGCCCACAGCCATTTGGCTCACCCATCATCAACCAGATTCATCACCTTTTGAACACGCCTGGAAAAGCCCTGTAAAGTTCAATATGCCACAAGGCTGTATTCAATTTTCAACCGCTTTACTTGACCATCCTTCAGATAATGCTGAACCTTTATTATTTGACTTACACCGTCAAGCAATTATTCAGAAGCTATCATGGGTTGAATGTCACGAACTGATCTTTAAGATACAAATTCTGCTGCCTCAACAACTACAGCGCCGTGAATATCGTATTGAAGATATAGCCCAACAATTAAACTGTTCAGTCCGTCAGATACGCCAACAACTTAAAGCTTTAGGCACGACCTACGAAAAACTATTACATGATTTTAGAAAAAAATTGGCACGTGACTTGGTCTTAAATACCGAGATCAGTAGTGATGAAGTGGTCTTTTTAACTGGCTTTTCAGAGATCTCTGCCTTTTCACGAGCATTTAAGGAATGGACAGGAGAATCCCCTTCTCAATATCGTAAGCGGATTCAACAAAAACAATCTGTGCCTGTTTAGCTCAGGCTATTCAACATCAATCAATTGAAGAAACTCGAAAGCCGGTTCTTCATAAGGATGACTGGCTTTTAATGCACGTGCCACTTCTATGGCTTTATCTTCAGGCACAATAGTTTCTACACGCCACTCTTCAACTTGTTCAAGCTCTCCGACTTGACCTATAAATGGTTGAGCCCCATTGACAGGTTTAAATTGACCTAAGCCCTTGACCTGCCAAGCGCATTGCTCATAATCACCGATCCCGCCTGCACCTGCTTCAAATACTGCCTGTTTCGTCAACTCTAGATGTGATTCTGGTACAAAATAGATCAGTTTAAGCATGAATAACCTCTTCCACTCTTTTCCGCTCTGTTGTCATTTGCATAAGGGCTTCAGTAATCATTTTCAATGCAATATTGTTTGAATGACGATGATAATTCGCATATAGACCAAGCTGTGGTAATTGCTCATCTGTTTTCACAATTTTGATATTATGATTTAAAAACTTCAGGAGGTATTCGGGAGCAAAACTAAAGCCCATTCCCAAATTAATCAGATTGATATGCTGTAATACATTAGTCACCCACAGCATTTGATCATCCATCTTTTCGAAGGGAACTAGAACATTTAATTTGTCATAGAAAATTGGTGAAGCATTTTGTTCACACATGATGACTGATGAATTTTTTAATTCTTGTAGTTTCAATGTCCGTTCTGAAGGATGAAGATTGTCTGCAGCCACCAAATAAATTTGTTCTGTCAAAATATGGATATCTTCATAATCTGAATGATCCATTTTGTATCGAGTAAAACATATATCAAGTTCAGCATTTCTAAGTTTTTGTATTTGCTCAGTACAAGTCAAACTGTGTAAATGAATTTTAAGATTAGGAATATTCTTTCTTAACTGCACCAGAATGCTAGGCATCAGTTTCAGTTCAGCCACATTCAAAAATCCAATGTGAATCTGATTATTCTTTTGCTGCGCGACCTGTCTAGCTGCAGCTACAGCTTGCTTGGCATTGTCCAGCGTCAAAGCTGCGTATTTTAAAAATGCTTCCCCCTCATCAGTCAGTTTGACTTTACGAGTGGTCCGATCAAATAAAGTAACACCGACTTCCTGTTCAAGATCTTTAATTTGCTGACTGAGTGATGGTTGTGCGGTATAGAGCTTTTCGGCAGCTTTAGTAAAGCTTTGCTCTTGAGCAACAGTCATAAAATACCGTAAATGTCGTAATTCCATATCTCAATCAGCCCATCGTGCATAAGTGCACGTTCATTACTTTGAATTTTATATAGATCGATAGTTTATATGAATACGACTATAGATCACTGCACTTTTTTTCTAGACTGACTCAATTCAAAAACTCTCCCCATGTATTCAATTCATTTAGGAAAAAGCATGTCTCAACATTTTGACACTGATGTTCTTGTCATTGGTACTGGTCCTGCTGGTTCAACTCTGGGGCTTGCCCTTGCCAATTATGGCGTCAAAGTTCAATTGTTTACCCAGTTTAATTGGTTAGCCAACAGTCCTCGTGCACATATTACTAATCAACGTGCCATAGAAGTCCTCCGTGATTTAGGTATCGAAGAACAGGTGAAGGAAATCGCAACACCTTGGGAACACATGGGTGAAAGCCTGATCACAACCAGTTTAGTCGGCGAAGAAATTGCCCGTATCAGTGCTTGGGGCACAGGTGATGAGCGTCATGGCGATTATATCAAAGGAAGTCCATGCCCTTTAGTGGATCTTATCCAACCTAAAATGGAAGCGCTGCTCGTTAAAAATGCGGCAGAGCGTGGCGCTATTTTTAACTTCAATACTGAATATTTATCTCACGTACAAGATGAACACGGCGTGACTGCAACATTCCTCAATCATATTACCAATACCGAATTTAGTTTACGTGCAAAATACTTGGTGGGAATGGACGGTGCACGTTCAAAAGTTGTCGAACAATTGGGATTACCACTTGAAGGCGTGATGGCGCGAGCTGGTACAGTGTATGTGACCTTTAAGGCGGACTTATCTAAATATGTTCAGCACCGCCCTGCGATTTTGCAATGGATAGTCAATCCTGAAGCAAGTTTTGGTGATTTAGGTATGGGGCTATTGCGTGCCATCACCCCATGGAATGAGTGGATTATGGGTTGGGGCTTCGATATTTCTAAGGGCGAGCCTCAAGTGACTGCAGAGCAAGTTCGTGCACGTTTAGATGCTTTCGTTGGTGAGCATGTTGAAGATGTTGAAATTCAAAAATTGTCTTATTGGTACGTGAACCAAACATGGGCAACTGAATATTCGAAAGGTCGTGTATTCTGTGGTGGTGATGCAGTGC
Organism: Acinetobacter sp. ANC_7513; assembly: GCF_056779915.1. NCBI lineage: Bacteria > Pseudomonadati > Pseudomonadota > Gammaproteobacteria > Moraxellales > Moraxellaceae > Acinetobacter > Acinetobacter sp. ANC_7513. The sequence goes on along the minus strand of NZ_JBWYIW010000004.1, from coordinate 100,788 downwards.
ATCGTCACCCACCATCAAGTGGTCTAGGCTCAAACACCTGCATGCAAGATGCCTTTAATCTCGGTTGGAAACTTGCATATGCAGTTAAAGGTTGGTCTCAACCTACGCTTCTCGATTCTTATACCGTTGAACGTGCGCCTGTAGGTAAGCAAATTGTTGCGCGAGCAAACCAATCACGATTTGATTATAAACACCTCAAAGAAGTTTTTGGTTTTGATCAAGGTGTAACAACCCAAAAGCAAATGCTGGAGCGTATTTTTGCTGAAAATGAACAAGGCGCTGAAATACGTACAAAACTCTACAATGCATTAGCAATTAAAAATTTTGAATTTAATGCTCAAGGTGTTGAACTGAATCAGCGTTATAGCTCAAATGCTGTCATCTCTGAATCAGAACCTGAAGTATTTAAACAAGACGATCAACTTTACCTACAAGCCACTACACGCCCTGGAGCAAAAGTACCGCATACTTGGCTCATCAATGCTAAAGGTCAAAAAGTTTCAACTCTAGATATTACGGGCAAAGGTCGTTTTACCTTACTCACAGGCCTCTCAGGCAAAGGCTGGAAACAAGCTGCTGAACAGCTTAATCTTGAGTATTTAGATGTCATTCAAATCGGTTCAAGAGATTATCGTGATGTCTATGGTACATGGAATGCGAAGTCTGAAATTCATGAATCTGGTGCTGTTTTAGTACGTCCAGATGGCTATGTTGCTTGGCGTTATCAAGACAGTACCAATGAATCTTTTGATTTTGAAAATACTTTGAGAGCAGTTCTGAAACAGATTCAATTGATCATTTAACTAATAAAAGCCACCAAACGGTGGCTTGCTAACTTGGATGAAATTTCATACGAATGTCAGCATCAGTGAAGAAAGGACTTTATGATGGTAGTCAAAATTTGTTGGATACGTTTATTTGAATCTTTATATCCGATATAAACGCAGCTTAGCTTGGTATTCCTTTGAGATGTTTCATCAAAACTCGGCTCACTCTCCCACTTTTCACCAAAGTATTTTTTAAGTTGATACAGTACAGTCGATGGGTGACCTTCAAAAATAAAATAATAAGCGCCTGATTCACTCTCTGAAGTTTTAATTGCTTGAAATGCAATTTTGATGACTCGCACACCATACTTTTTAAAGTTCACAGCAAAATCATCTCGAACCATATGTTTGGTTTTATAATTTTGATAAGCATAAACATCCTTATAAATATTATGGGCTAATTTTAATTCGTGGTTTGTCTGATTTACCTTAATTCCACGCTTTTTTGTTCATTAAGATCATTTGAAATTTGAAAGATTTGCGCTGACGCTTGACAGTTTAAAGAATTTAAATTCATCAGTTTATCATCTGTAATATTTGTTGGATAAGCATGACTGCACATAAGTGCCAAGCCTGTTAAGATCAATATTTTTTTCATAGTGACTATTCTAAAATCTAAAATTTATAAAACATTATAACCACGAACAATCTGATGACTTGATTGAGTTTTAAAGTTAAATAATAGTTACTCAGTTTAATTTTACAGGTATTTTTAAGCTCCAAATATATTTTTCATATAATTCAACAATTTAAAAAATATTTTACTCTACAAAATGCTTTATTTAATTGTTTATTGAAATAGTAGAATTAACTTATAGAGGGCTTTTGATAAAAATCTGCCTCACTACTTGTGAGTGACTGTTTGGATATATTCCGTTATTGAACAAAATAGTCATTATTAAGTTTTATTTATACAAATTATCATTAAAGCAAAAAAATTAGCTGAGTATTCAAAGGATTGTCACATTTCTTTCATATCATGACATGGTTCAATTATGAACATATTATAATGAAAGGAGTTTAAATGAATAAGTTAATTTTATCATCCCTACTTTTAGGTTTATCTGTTCCAGCGCTCGCTGACTTTAATTGTAACGGTGTAATTAAGAATAAAACCATTGATGACAATGTAAAAGTGACACAACCATGTACGCTTGATCAAGTTACAGTCAAAGGCAATGTAATGCTCTATTCAAATGCGCAAGTAACTATTTTAAATAGCACAATTGACGGTAACCTCGAATCTAAAGGAAATTTCGGTCAAGTGACGGCTAAAAACAATAGCATTGACGGCAATATTCAACTTGAAAAAGGCAAAACGATCCAACTGCACAATAACCGTGTAGATGGCAATATTGAACTTAAAGAAAATCGTTCAAGCATTCAGGTTACTGCAAATCAGGTCGATGGTAATTTAAAATGTGAGTCAAATAGCCAAACTCCAAAAGGCGGACAAAACCGCGTTAAGGGGGACAAAGAAGGACAATGTCGTAGCTTGTAATCATTTATTCGATCAGCATCAACTTAAAGATTCATGAACTGAGCTTTAAATTCGAATTTAAAGAAAGCCACCGTAAGGTGGCTTTTTTTACGCTGTTAAGAAATAACCTGCAATTAAAAATAGGATTTGAAGACTGGCCACAAAAGCGAATAGCTTCCAGCCTTTTTGCCTCAACTCGTGTTTGTTCAGTATCATCATTGTTTTGGTCATATCGTCACCTCATACCTGAGTTAAAAACGAACCGCATTAAATTCTTACTTATTATGGTTAGCTATATGTCCAATAAACACACTTGTCCTAACCTCTATATAAAAGCAAAAACCAAACCAAGTCCAGTGGGAGAAAGATTTTGAAACCAAGTCTATAAAAACAAAAAACCACCAAAATGGTGGCTGAATAAGCTCATGTTAGCGAATCTACATTTATTTTTCCATAAGGTAAATTTAAGATACTATTTAACAATGCTTTTTATTAATAAAATTATTCATTATTTTCTTTTAAGCTCCACGTTGAAAATAAAAAAACTGACATTGTTCCAGCTAAATTGACTGCCAATTCAGCATGACGCGATGCAGGCTTAAAATTCTTTTTGCCCTAACCATGTGCATCCCCTACTTAGTTTCTCAATGATCCTAAGCCTTCAATCACTGTACTACATCTTTCAAGAATCTGTTTAAAAGTTTGTTCTGTGTGTTGAGAAGGCGCTAAATTTAATTTTTTACTGACTAATCTATACAGTTGATTAATATCAGGATCAGTTACTCTCCGCTCTAGTGATTTCTGCCATATTTGATGAACATAATCAGAACTTAATTCTCAACTCCACTACTTGATCTTAGGGAGAAGTATTTCGTCTTTCTAAAACACTCAATAACTCTTTAAATTCTGAATAAATATAATTCTCACGTTCCACATAAGATTTAAAATCCCATTTAATTCTCGCTTCAAACTCATCTAAGGTATTTGTATCTTTAACAATAAATGGAATATAGCCATAAAATGTTTTTTTATCATCAATTCTTTTCTAAGCTCTTTAAATGCCTCTGAGGCACCTTTTTCCTAACTATCTGTAGCCCTAGCTATTAGCAATTCACGCAAGTGTAATACTTTTTCAATTAAACCAGGCATTTGAGAACTCTTTATTTGTTTTCAACTCAATTCTACATCTTCAAAACAATAATTTACTTATGAAAAAGCCACCTTATGGTGGCTTTTTCAATCTATTGATTTAATCAACCAATAAACTTACGAGCATTACGGAACATACGTAACCATGCACCATCTTGATCCCAATCTTCAGGTTTCCAAGAGTGCTGAATCGCACGGAAGTTACGCTCTGGATGAGGCATCATAATCGTTGCACGACCATCAGTAGATGTAACACCTGTAATTGCTTCAGGTGAACCATTCGGGTTCAATGGGTAATGTTGAGTTGGATTACCTTGGCTATCGACATAACGTAAAGTCACTTGATTACCCGCATTCAATGCAGCAATACAGCTGTCCGCTGCAACAACGCGACCTTCACCATGCGCCACAGCAATTGGTAAAATCGAACCTTCCATACCTTCTAACAGTACAGATTTAGATTTTTCAACACGAACGTTTACAGCTCGCGCTTCAAACATTTCTGATACGTTACGATGGAAACGTGGCCAGTTTTCAGCACCTGGAATGAGTGGAGCCAATTGAGACAACATTTGGCAACCGTTACAGATACCGAGTGAGAATGTTTCTTGACGGTTAAAGAATTTCTCAAATTGATCACGAAGTTTAGGATTGAACAATACTGACTTCGCCCAACCACCACCAGCGCCTAAAACGTCACCGTAAGAGAAACCACCACATGCCACTAAACCTTCAAATTCATCAAGGCTTACACGACCAGCGAGTAGGTCACTCATATGGACATCAATCGTATTGAAACCAACTTTGTCGAATGCAGCTGCCATCTCCACATGACCATTTACACCCTGCTCACGCAAGATTGCCATATTCGGACGACGTGTATTGATATACGGTGCTTCAATTTCTTCATTCAAATCGAATGTCGCTTTTGCAATAAGACCTTTATGATCTTTATTCGCAATTAGACTATATTCTTGATCTGCAGTTTCCACGTTGTCACGTAAACGTTGAATCTGATGTGACACTTCAGTCCACGCTTGTTGCAGTTCAACACGATCTAGCGTTAAACCATTGATCGTTAGCGTATCAGTAGTATTCACTGTACCAACGACACTGATCGCATCTTTTAAGCTTGATGCTGCGACTTCAGCTTGTAGTGCATCCCAATCAGCTTTAGCAATTTGTAATACCGCACCAATTTCTTCAGCAAATAAGCTTGCTACAGACTGATCTTCTAAAGCCACACCTAAGCGTGAAGCGAACATCATCTCTGCAACAGTTGCGATTAAACCACCATCACCGATGTCATGATACGCCTTAATTAAGCCACGGTTGTTCCAATCTTGTACCAATGCAAAGAATGCTTTGAAGTCATCGAAGCTATCTACATCTGGTGTCACAGAACCAATTGCTTTGTACACTTGAGCCAAGATCGAACCGCCAAGACGGAATTGACCTTTAGACAAATCAATACGCACAAGTACTGAATCTAAGTTTTTCAATTCTGGTGTTAATGTCTTACGCACATCAGTCACTGGTGCAAATGCAGTGATCACACCTGACATTGGAGAAGTTACAGACTTGTCTTCACCATCTTCATTCCAAGTGGTACGCATCGATAAAGAATCTTTACCTACAGGAATTGCGATACCAAGCGCAGGACACATTTCCATACCGATGGCTTTTACACCTTCGAATAATGCTTGATCTTCGCCTACTTGACCTGCTGCAGCCATCCAGTTCGCAGACAATTTAATGTCGCTGATTTTCTCGATTTTTGCAGACATGATGTTCGTGATTGACTCAGCCACTGCTAAACGCGCAGATGCCGCAGGATTTAACAATGCTACAGGTGGACGTTCACCCATTGCCATTGCTTCACCTGTGTAGCCCACTAAACTTGTTGTTGTTACCGCAGCATCCGCTACAGGCACTTGCCATGGACCAACCATTTGGTCACGTGCAACCATACCTGTAATTGAACGGTCACCAATGGTAATTAAGAATGATTTAGACGCAACTGTTGGGTTCTTAATCACACGGTAAATCGCATCTTTAAGATCAGTCACTTTAGCCGCATCAAAGTCATCACCGTGACGTTCGATACAGTCATACGCACGGCTCATACGTGGCGTACCACCTAAGATCACTTGCATTGGTACATCAACTGGGTTGTTACCAAACAATGGATCTTCAACCGTTAAATGACGCGCTTCAGTCGCTTCACCTAATACGGCAAACGGACAACGTTCACGCGCACAGATTGATTCAAATAATTCTAATGAAGATGGACGGATCGCCAATACATAACGCTCTTGTGCTTCATTTGACCAAATTTCCATTGGCGCCATACCTGGCTCCAATGATGGTACTTTACGAAGATCAAGTTTTGCACCTAATTCGTGGTCATTTACCAGTTCAGGCATCGCATTTGAAATACCACCAGCACCTACGTCATGTACAGACACGATTGGGTTGTGGTCTTCCATACGCCAGCAAGTATCAATGACTTCTTGGCAACGGCGTTCCATTTCTGGGTTTTCACGTTGTACAGAAGCAAAGTCTAAGCTTTCGCCCATTGTACCGCTATCTACAGAAGAAGCAGCGCCACCACCAAGACCGATGAGCATTGCAGGACCACCAAGCACGATCAATAAATCGCCCGGTTGGATCGCATCTTTTTCAACATGGTCAGGACGGATGTTACCGTAACCACCAGCAATCATAATTGGCTTATGGAAACCTTTTACATCTCCATTTACATTTTGCTCAAATGTACGGAAGTAACCATTTAACGCAGGACGACCAAATTCGTTGTTAAATGCAGCACCACCCAATGGACCTTCAATCATAATTTGAAGTGGAGATGCCATACGAGATGGTTTACCGTAGTTTTCTTCCCATGGCTGTTCGAAGCCTGGAATATTCAAGTTAGATGTAGTGAAACCTGTTAAGCCTGCTTTTGGCTTACCACCACGACCTGTTGCACCTTCATCACGGATTTCACCGCCCGAACCTGTTGCCGCACCTGCAAATGGTGCAATCGCTGTAGGATGATTGTGGGTTTCCACTTTCATTAAGATGTGGGCAGCTTGGCTCTTATATTTATAAACATAATGACCGTTTTCATCTTTTTTCGGATAAAAACGTTGCGTATCAAAACCAACAATCACTGAAGCATTGTCTTTATATGCTGACAATACATCTGTAGGTGATTCTTTATAGGTATTTTTAATCATTTGGAACAATGACAATGGTTGGACTTCACCATCAATTGTCCATTCTGAACCAAAGATTTTATGACGACAATGCTCAGAGTTCGCTTGTGCAAACATCATGAGTTCAATGTCATGCGGATTGCGACCTAACTTGATAAATGCATCAGTTAAATAATCAATTTCTTCATCCGATAAAGCAAAACCAAATTCAGAGTTTGCTTTAACGAGCGCTTCTTTACCTTGACCTAGAATATCAATCGAGTTCAGCGGTTTTGGCTCAGTTTCAGTGAATAAAGCAGCAGCATCGTCAATTTGATTGAAAACACTTTCTGTCATTCGGTCATGCAGAATTTGCTTAATTTCATTTGAAACGTCTTTTACACCCTTCAAAGTAAACAAAACACCGCGTTCAAGACGATGAACCGGTGTGTTGCAGTTCGCGAAAATATCGGTCGCTTTTGAAGACCACGGCGAAATTGTGCCTACGCGTGGAGTGACTAAGATTTGAATCTCATCTGTGGCTGCTTGGCGTAATTCAAATGACGCACCATCATTTAGAAGCTGTAAAGCGGATTGCTGTTGTTGCTCGTTGAGCGCTTGGTCGAATAAATAAACCCATTGACTTTCTATTGATTGAACCGAACTAATTGACTGTAAACGAGTTAATAGTTGCGTTTGCTTAAAAGAAGAGTGTGCTGGTGCACCGGCCACGATAAACATGCTGATTTTGGCTCCACGGGATGGTCTTTTGAACCATGCCACAATGTGACTTGAAGAGAGCGCATATTCTACTGTGTATTGCAAAATTCAGCTAGATAGCAAAACTGCTTTAAGACATATTTTCGATCGAGTTTACGAATAAATCTTTTTTATTCAGTAAAAAAAATTGAATTGCACCCTATGATGCAATTCAAATGAGATACACCTAAATAATTCTTTAGTCATCTCAACTATTGAGTGTTGGTGACTTTTAACAGATGTTGAATCGCCTCTAGAGCCATAATCATAGATTTTGGATCAACTAAATCCTTGCTATCACAAGCTTGGTGATAACATGGTGCAAAATCTAAAATTATTTCGCCCTCGTTTGCACCTGGACGTTCTTGTTCATTAAATAAAATGATCGATGTGACCGGCACTTTTCCTAGAAATGGTGCTGTGTCACTTGCTGTTAAAGTGGTAATGTCTTCTTTGATGGTTAAGTTCTTTGCTTTAAAGAATGATTTTAAATGTTCTTCAAGCGCAGTATCCCCTTGATGACTAGGTAAAGACTTTAAACCATCAATCATTGGTTTATAGTCAGATTCAGATAATCCAGCAGACTTAAACTGGGCTTCTAAATCTTTTAATGAAGATTTATCTACATCAGCAACCAAAATATTCGGATTTTTTGTACCGACCATATCAACATTGATATAAGCCTTTATTCCCTTCAGCTGTTCAGGTGTCATTTTAGCAACAAAATCTTGCGAACCTCCGATACCATCTTCTTCAGAATCCCAAAATGCAAGGTAAATTGTATTTTGAGGATGATTTTCAGATTTTGAATAATGTTGTAATAGCTCTAATAGAACGGCTACACCTGTACCATTATCATTGATCCCAGGCCCTGTGGTCACAGAATCATAATGCGCACCGATTATCGTAGCTAAATCAGGATTTTTACCTTTGATTTCGATAATAATATTTTGACCTACGAGCTTATTACGATTTTCAAATGGCAACATCTGAGCGTGTAAACCAGCTTTTTTTGCCTCTGCAATAATGTAAGTTGCAGTAGCCTTACCACCATCCGTTCCAACTGCGCGATTACCGCCATGAGCTGCTGCAATATTTTCTAAGGCGCTAAGATGACTCATGAGACGTTGTTCGATCGAATTCGAAGTATTGCTTTTAGTAGTTACTTGTTGATTTTGATTTGGTGTATGTGAGCAAGCACTCAACATAAAAATACTGGTCATTAATGCTGTTAAACAAAGTATTTTTTTCATTGTCATGTGGATATCAGTTTATTAAGAATTCCATTTTAGAGAATAACCTTATTATATCCACAGATTTTTGTAATAAAAAAAGAGCCCGAAGACTCTTTCTATTTATGTTGCTAAATTTTTAATTAACCGAATCGACCCGTAATATATGCCTCAGTCAATTGATGATCAGGTTGCGTAAAAACTTTTTCTGTCGAATTCACTTCAATCAAATCACCTAAATGGAAATAGGCAGTACGGTCTGATACACGTGCAGCTTGTTGCATTGAGTGCGTAACAATTGCAATAGTATATTGTGTTGAAAGCTCAGCGATTAACTCTTCAACTTTAGCCGTCGCAATCGGGTCAAGTGCTGAACAAGGTTCGTCCATTAAAATCACTTCTGGCGAAACTGCAATAGTTCGAGCAATACACAGACGTTGCTGTTGACCGCCTGATAAACCAGTTCCAGGCTGATTCAAACGATCCTTAACTTCATCCCACAAACCCGCTTTACGTAAACTATTTTCAACGATCTCTTCTAAATCGTATTTGTCACGTGCTAAACCATGGAGTTTAGGTCCGTATGCAACGTTTTCAAAAATTGATTTTGGGAATGGGTTTGGCTTTTGGAACACCATACCCACTTGCGCACGAAGTAGTACTACGTCGAGATTAGGATCATAAATGTCTTGATTATCCAACATGACTTTACCCGTTACCCGACAACTATCTATCGTGTCGTTCATACGATTTAAAGTACGTAGGAATGTTGACTTACCACATCCAGATGGACCAATAAAAGCAATCACTTCATTTTGATAAATATTAAGATCAATGCCTTTAATCGCTTCAGATTCACCATAATAAACATGAACATCAGTTGTACTCAGTTTTACAACATCCGATTTTGCTTCTTTTTTATTTTCGCTTTGCGTGTCAAATTGTGAAACAAACGAAGTTGACGTTTTTTGATTTGCATCTTGAGATGTAAATTGTGTTTGATCTGAATTCACTGATTGATCCTTTTTTAAGGAATTTTGAGTTACTTGCGAAGTTACTGTATTCATATTTTGCTCCGACTACCAACGGACTTCAAATTTCTTACGTAACCAGATCGCTAAACTATTTAAGCTAATCATCATCGCAAGGAGAACAATAATGGCTGCAGCAGTACGACCTTCAAAGAAGTTACGAAGTTCATTACCCTGCCACAAGAAAATCTGTACAGGCAGCGCTGTAGATTGATCGAATGGGCTTGCTGGAACACTGGCTACAAAAGCACTCATACCAATCAGCAATAACGGCGCTGTCTCACCCAAAGCTTGAGCAACACCAATAATTGCACCTGTTAAAATACCTGGTAATGCCAAAGGCAGGACGTGATGAAAAACAGTTTGCAGTCTTGATGCACCCAATCCTAATGCAGCTTGGCGAATCGAAGGTGGAACGGCTTTTAAAGAAGCCCGTGTCGTAATAATCACCGTTGGCAATGTCATTAAACTTAACACAAGACCACCCACCAAAGGGGCAGATAATGGTAAATGCATCCAACCAATAAAAATTGCAGCACCAAGCAAACCAAATACAATCGATGGAACAGCAGCCAAATTATTGATGTTGACTTCTACAATATCTGTAATCCAGTTCTTTGGCGCGAACTCTTCAAGATAGATCGCAGATGCAACGCCGATTGGAATCGAAATAAAAATTACAATCAACATCATGAACAATGAGCCCATGAATGCACCAGCTAAACCAGATGTCGCTGGTGAACTACGTGAGTCAGGACTCGTGAAAATATTCGTGTTAAATGAATTTTCGATGACACCTTTAGCCTTGAGTTCATCAGCAATTTGACGAATCTCAGGACTAAGTTGTTGCTGTTCATCTGGCAAAGAACGATCAATATTACCTGCAAGCCACACATCAATATTTGCATCAGCAAGGACTTTTACATCGACTGTTTTACCAACCAAGCTTGGATCATTCATCACCATATCACGGATACGATATGCTTCAGAGCTCGTATAGATATAGCTTAAATCATCACGTTGTGCTTCAAGTTGAGGATCTTGTTTGATCATTGCATTGATGATCAATGCATCCCAATCCACCATGCCAACTTCAGTCTGCCACTCAATAAAGCGTTCTTCATACTGAGCTGGATTCTCACCTTCAGCCAGTACAGGTTTTGGACCAACTTCAATAATTTTTGGATCGAAATAGATTGGCAAATTCATGCTACTTTGCCAAAAAGCAGGCAAGCCTTTCGCTAAAATACTACCGAATAGCAATACTACGAAGAATAAGCCAGCAATCACTGCTGAAAAACCGAAGAAACGGAACGTCTTTTCTTTACGATGACGTTTAGCTAAAGAATTCTGAATAGTCTTCTTACGCTTTTCTCTAAGCTGCTCAGCTGTTGCTGAATCAACTGTCTCGAGAGTATTAGGATTAGAAGTACTCATTAGTCGTATTGCTCACGGTATTTACGCACGATGTAAAGTGCAACAATGTTCAAACCTAAAGTAATCACAAACAATGTAAGTCCTAGTGCGAAAGCGACTAATGCTTGCGGACTTGCAAAGTCAGTATCACCTGTTAATTGATTAACAATCGTAATCGTTACGGTCGAAACAGCTTCTAATGGATTTGCGTGTAAAAGAGGACTGTTACCAGCTGCTAGAACTACGATCATAGTTTCGCCAATTGCACGGGAAGCAGCCAATAAAAATGCACCAATAATGCCAGGCAACGCTGCTGGAATGACCACTTTACGAATCGTTTCAGATTTGGTCGCCCCTAATCCTAAAGATCCATCACGTAATGCTCGAGGCACTTGAGTAATAATGTCATCAGATAAAGAAGACACAAAAGGAATGATCATGATTCCCATGACAAAACCTGCAGTGAGCGCACTCGTTGCGTTGATATCAATACCAACCATTGCCCCTACAGTTTTAATAAATGGGCCAATAATCATGAGTGCAAATACACCATAAACGATCGTTGGAATACCAGCTAAAACTTCAATGGTCGGTTTTGCCCAAGAACGGAAGCGAGGAGAAGCATATTCAGCCAAATAAATCGCGATCATTAAACCTACTGGTACAGCAACCAATAGTGCGATCCCACTGACCATGAGCGTACCCCACAACAATGGAAGTAAACCATAGCTTCCTTCTGCACTCCCCGAAGTACTGAAACCCGGGTTCCACTCTGTTCCAAAGAAGAAATCAAAAGGATTAACAAAGCTGAAGAAGCGCATCGCTTCTCCAAACATCGACATTACAATTCCAAGTGTTGTAAGAATTGCGACACCAGAACATAAAGCTAAGCCAACATTGATGACTTTCTCGACCTGATTACGCGCTCTAAAATCTTGGCTAATTCTTTTTTTTGCCCATACTAACCCTGCCAATGCAGCGCAAATGACAACTGCTAATTTTGCAAAAGAGCCAATAGTTGAAAATTTACTCAGTTGCTCTGCAGCTGCAACTTCATAGGACGTTGCTGTGTCACTGACACCAAATCCGGACGCAATCGCTTGAACACGGTCAACAACTACGTTTAGGCTTGCTGGATCTAGACTTGCTTTAATATCCTGTGGCAAATGATTAAGTACCACCTGCTCCAAGATCGTTGGCTCAACCAAATTCCAAACAATCAAAATTAAAAATGCAGGGATACCACACCACAACGCAACTAATGCCCCATAGTAACCAGGACGTGAATGCAAAGCGGCAGAGTTATTTCCCTGACCTGCTAAGTTACGGCTTTTGCGTAATCCGATTTGATAGGCAATGGCGATGATCGCCAATAACACACCTATAAGTAGCAGATTCATGTATTCTCCACTGTCTTTTCAATTTTCATGGTTTGAAAAAACTTTTTTCAATGAAAAAACCAATGGCAGGATAATTCCTGCCATTAGTTTGTCGTTTGATTACTTAACAGCTTTACCTGCTTTAAAGTTTGCCAAAATTGATGCGCGTTCTTTGTCAGAGAGTGAAATTAAGCCCGCTTTTTCTAACTTAGAACCTTTACCTGAAACACGCTTATTTAAGAAATATTCAGTAAACTGTGCTAAACCTTTGATTGATTTCAAGTGTTCACCTTTTACATAGAAGAATAATGGGCGTGATACAGGGTAAGAACCATTTAAAATCGTGTTTTCAGACGGTGCCACATTGTTCACAGTTGCAACGCGTAAACGGTCACGGTTTTGATCATAGAAACCTAAACCAAACACACCAACAGCACTTGGAGAAGTCTTTAAGCGTGCAAGTGTTTCTGTATAGTCACCCGCAATTTCCACAACACGACCATCTTTACGGAACGTTGTGCAAGCTTTCTTTTTGGCATCTTTATCTAAAGCTTTAATAGCAGCATACGATTCACAACCAGCGTCCACCATTTTCTCCTGGAAGACTTCACGTGTACCATGATTCGAAGCTGGGATTACAAGCGTGATTGGCTCATTTGGTAATGATTTATCAATTTGATTCCAACGTGTATATGGGTTTTTTACCATTTTACCGTTTGAAGGCAATTCAGCTGCCAAAGCTGCAAATACATGTTGTGGACGTAATTTATAAGCTGCTTTGTTAGCATTTGAAGCAAATACGATACCGTCGTAACCGATTTTAATTTCTAATACTTGGTTAACGCCATTTTTCTTACATTCAGCCAATTCGCTCGATTTAATTGCACGAGATGAGTTAGCAATATCGATCGTATTGTCGCCAACACCATTACAAAATTGTTTTAAACCACCCGACGAACCGCCTGAACCAACTACTGGTGTTTTAAATTGAGGGAAGTTATTACCGAATTCTTCAGCCACAATACTTGCATATGGCAATACTGTAGAAGAACCCGCAATTTGAATTGTGTCACGTGCTGCATTTGCGGTTGTTGCTACAGCTGCCCCAGAAAGTGCTAATGCAATTGCAATATTTGTAAAGCGCATCATGTTATCTCTCAATTTATGCAAATTTGGAGTACGCTACTTTTTATTGAAGTATTGTACTTATTTCGATACATGCATTTTGATTTGATAATATGACAATAAGGTTACAGCTTTATTACGATTTTATTATTTTTATTACACCAACCTGCTTATTTATTTTTTAATTATATTTCAACAATTTATAATAATTACGGTTAAATACTGATGTTTTTATTACCTACTTATTCTTTAATAATTATCTCCCTAATTCTGCATAAAGATTTTTTCAATCATGATCTAAAAATATGTCAAAGTTATGAATTTTTAATATCAAAAAAGCGCTCAATTGAGCGCTTTTTTTTTAAAACAATCTATTAATCGATTGGTGGCGTATATGTACCATCAGCAATTGAAGCTTTGATGCGATCAGACTCAGCCAGTACAAGCGCAAGCAAGTTCTTCACATTGTCTAAAGTTGCTACTGGACTTAAAGTTGTCATTTTCAATGATTGAACCTGACCGACTTTAGTCACACCAATATTCGCTTCACCACGTGCAAACAATTCATCCGCAACGTTTTGGTTCAATGTATCGAGTAATTCTGTTGGGTAACCTTCAGGAATTACACGGAACAAGACTGATGCAAATTGTGGCTCAACCAATAACTCTAAACCGTCTGTTGCTTTAATATAATCTGCAACATCACGCGTTAAAGTCACACCGTGGTCAATCATAGAGCCGTAAAGCTCTTCACCGAGTGCTTCAATCGTCATCCACAATTTCAACGCATCAAAACGACGTGTAGTTTGTAGAGATTTAGAAACAAGGTTTGGTACGCCATGCTCTTCATCATAAGCAGAGTTTAAGTATTCCGCTTCATAATGCATAAAGCGATAGTTCGCTTCATCTTTAAGTAAGAATGCACCACAAGAAATCGTTTGGAAGTAATGCTTATGGAAATCAAGTGTGATTGAATCAGAAAGCTCGATACCATCTAACAAATCACGGTGATTATTAGATAGGATTAAAGCACCGCCCCATGCTGCATCGATATGCATCCACGCGCCGTACTTGTTGGTGATTTCACGGACTTTCTTTAAAGGATCAATTGCACCCGCATCGGTAGTACCTGCAGTTGCAACCACACATGCCACAATTTTGCCTTCATTTTGAAGGTGTGCCATGGTTTTCTCTAGTGCATCCATGTCCATACGCGCATTTTCGTCGACAGGCACAGTCACTACAGATTGGAAGCCCATTCCCATCATCGCCATGTTCTTTTGCACAGAGAAGTGAGCATTTTCAGAACAAATGACTTTAACGTTTCGCATCGCTTCCGCAGGTACGCCATCACGCTGAACAGACCACGGATTGCCGTTTTCGTCTTTCCAGTTTTTCGCGATACATGCATCACGTGCAAGCAATACACCCATCAAGTTTGACTGCGTACCGCCAGAGGTGAACACACCTGCTTGACCTGCACCATAACCAACTTTTTGACGAAGCCAATCGATCAACTGAACTTCCATCAATGAACCTGCAGGGCTTTGATCCCATGAGTCCATCGATTGGTTAGTTGCGTTAATGAGTACTTCTGCGATTTGGCTAGTCACCATAGTAGGACAATGCAAATGCGCTAAAGAATGAGGATGATGTACTTTTAAGCTCTTATTAAGGAATAGCTCAACCATACGCTGTAATGACTTTTCCACACCCAATCCTTCTTTAGAAGGATTAAATGCAATTGCACTGCGTAGCTCTTTAATGCTACCGCCTGTGTACATTTTGTCATTTTGTAACCAAGCTGCTACTGCTTGAGTTGCCTGATCCATTGCTGACGTATAGTCAGCAATGGATGCAGCATCATTACAGAGCAAAGCTTTACGGTGTTCTGCAAAATCTACCATGAATTAAGCGCCTCGTACCGCAACTAATGCTTCAGAAATTGCTTTCTTAAAGCGCACAATTACTTCTTCACATTCAGCTTGGTTAATAATTAATGGGCAAAGTAGACGAATCACTGTACCGTTACGCCCACCCTTTTCTAACAACAATTTGTTGTTGAAACACGCTGCTTGGATTGCAGCAGCCAATTGACCATCTGCAGGAAGTGAACCCATATGGTCAGCAGGTTTACGCTCATCAACGATTTCGATACCGATCATTAAACCGCGGCCACGTACATTACCGATACATGGGAATTCTACAGCTAATTTCTTCAATTCAGCTTGAAGGAAATCACCGCGCTCTTGTGCGTTTTGCGCAAGATTTTGCTCTTTAATCGTTTTGATCGTAGCAAGACCAGTACCCATAGCCAATTGGTTACCACGGAAAGTACCCGTGTGACCTGCAGGCTGCCAAGCATCAAACTTACGCTTAATACCAAGTACTGCAAGTGGTAAGCTTCCACCTACTGCTTTCGACATCACTACAACATCAGGTTCGATACCCGCATGTTCAAAGGCAAACATTTTTCCTGAACGCGCGAAACCAGCTTGTACTTCATCAAGAATTAAAACGATGTTGTGCTTTTCAGTCACTTCACGAATTTTTTTCAACCATTTCACAGGTGCTGTAACCACACCGCCCTCGCCTTGAATCGCTTCAAGGATAACTGCAGCAGGCTTAGTCACACCGCTTTCAACATCTTCGATGAAGTTTTCAAAGAAATAAGTAAGCGCGTCAACACCCGCTTCACCGCCTAAACCTAGTGGGCAACGGTATTCATGTGGATACGGCATGAATTGAACGCCTGGCATTAAACCATTCACAGCGTTTTTAGCAGACAAATTACCTGTCATTGCTAATGAGCCGTGAGTCATACCATGGTAGCCACCAGAGAAGCTGATCACAGTGCCACGGCCAGTATATGTTTTTGCAAGTTTAATTGCTGCTTCTGTACCATCTGCACCAGATGGACCACAGAACTGTAGGCAGTACTCTTCTTTACCACCCGGTAATTCAGCAAGTAAAGCTTCAGTAAAAGCATCTTTTAAAGGTGTCGTTAAATCCAAAGTATGTAATGGAAGACCACTCGCTAAAGTGTCTTGAATACTTTGAATGACCGCAGGATGATTATGGCCCAAAGCCAATGTTCCTGCCCCAGCTAAACAATCGAGGTACTCTGTACCTTCAACATCAGTAACCCAGCAACCTTGTGCTTTTGCTATCGCTAACGGCAATTTACGTGGATAGCTACGAACATTAGATTCCATCTGACTTTGGCGAGTCAAATAGTATTCGTTAGTAGAATTAGGTGCAGGATTTACAGAAGAAACGCTCATATCGAATTACCATCTCTGATATGGGTTAATAGAAATAAGTCGGGTGACTTGCGGTCCTTTGACTCGGTGCTTTATAGAGTTCTAGTTAGCCTATTGTGTAGAGTTATAACTAGAGGGCGCGATGATAACGAATTTTGAAATAAAATAAATAGATTTCTATCGTTTTCACCAGCAGATTCTAAAATATTAATGTGACAAATTGATAACTTGTATAGATTTCAAACTGTACCACTTCTATTTTAGATAAGTTTGAACTTGAGCTAAAGTAAAACAGTCCAAATTATGCAAAAAATGTTCAATTTTTTTTGCTGATTTGAACTGACTTTTTCAGTATTCCTAAATTCGAGCTTGGGCTAAAGCATAGTTTTGTAACATTATGAATCTTATATATTCATGTAGTTGTACGTGTGTGATTAAAACCACTTTTTTCACTCATTTTTTTAAGAATAGTTTCAAGAGCTCTCGATTAAAATACATCAGCAACCCCATCATCACAACGACAATCCCCCACAAGGCGTCATTATGAATAATTTCATTATTTAAGGATGCCCCCAAAACTAGGGCGATGACTGGCGTCATGACATTACTCAAAGACACTGTCGACGCTGCTAAGCGGCGGATTAACCAAAAATAGCACAGCATCGCAACAATTGATGACATGATCATTGTGAACAAAAAACCCACCATCGCTTGCGTACTTGGTAGCACAGTTGGGATTTGTTGCCAAATGAATGGAATGATTAAGAGTGATCCTAAAGCTGAAAAGATTAATGAACCTGTTGCCTGACTCATGGGGCTTAAAGGTGCATTAATTTGTTTGACCCAAAAAATTGAACTGATATACGACACCATACTGATCAGCATCAGAACCACACCCCAAGGATTGACTCGCTCATCTGCAGATTCTGCAAAAACAAATGTGAGACCCAATACGGCAATGACCATTCCACTCCATTGTAAAATAGACAACTTATGTGTTTTTAGGATGAGATGTCCAATGAGACCTGCAATTAATGGCGAAAATCCGAAGATCAGTGCCATTAAGCCTGACGTTAAATAATTTGCTGCTAAGTAGATAAATAACTGCGCACCTATTAAATTTAGGCTACCAGCCACATAACTTTTCAGCGATACATGATCAAACGGGAGTGGATCACGCATCATTTTGAGCAACGCCAAAGCAATTATAGATGCACCAAAGTATCGAATGATGAGCACCCACATTGGATGAATTTCTGCAACACTCCATACAATGGCAAGTGGTGTTGCAGCCCATATCAATACCAATAAGGCATATATACTCGCAACGACCATTATATTTGAGGAACTAGAATTCATAATTTGCTCAAAATTAAATCAATATTTTCTTAGGCACATAAAAAACAGACCTAAGTTACCCTAGGTCTGTTGCACAATCTCACCAAGTTTACTTCACAAGTTTACGAAGGTCTTGGCTAAGATCTAAATATTTATCTGCTTCAAATGCAGCTTGTTTGCTAATCAATTTTTTAAGATGACGCATTTCTTTAGCCGCATTTACCGTAATACCACCAACAATAATACCGTCAGTCACACCGAACAATACAAATGAAGATTCTGCACGTAGCTCAGGATTGATTTCACCACGTACTAACCACTCAGCTGCTGCCATATCACCTACGAATTGGTAGTTAATGTCCAACTGATCTGTCCAGAACCATGCTGGATTAGGAGTAGGATGTTCTACACCCATCACATGGCGTGCAAAGATACCTGCTTGAAGATTGGCATTTTCCCAAGTCTCAACACGACGGTGGTTACCACAGTCACGAAGTTGAGTTGCCACATCACCTGCCGCATAAATATCAGCATTCGAGGTTTGGCAATTTTCGTTTACTTTGATCGCGAGATCAACGTCAAGACCAGCATCAACTGCCAACTGTGCATTTGGCACAATACCGATACCGTAAACCACAGCATCCGCACGAAGTTCTTCGCCATCGGCTAAAGTCACCACAATTTCTTCGCCATCAAGCTTGCAATCTGCAATTGAAGTTGAAAGACGAACATCCACACCTGCCAATTTTTGCTGTTCAAGCAAGAATTCACTCAAGATGCGTGGCGATGAACGCCCCATCACCATTGGTCCCATTTCAATGACAGTGACTTCACATTCTTTGAAACGTGCAGATGATGCAAGCTCAAGACCGATTACACCACCACCAATCAGGATGATACGTTGACCTTTTTGTAACACTGATACAAGGGCTTGTGAATCTTCAAGATTACGCAGCGTGTAAACATGTTTGCCAAGTGCATCGAAGTTTGGAAGACGACGTGCTGCACCGCCAGTTGCAATCAGCAATTTGTCATAAGCAACAACATCACCATTTTGAAGTTCGACAGTTTTGGCTTCAGCGTTGATTTTCACGACACCATTACCGCGAATTGCTGTCACACCAAGATCTGCTAATTTTTCTTCAGATAAAATTTCAATCTTGGTTTCTTCAGGTTTTAAAATCACGTCTTTAGACAGTGGTGGACGCTCATAAGGAAGATGCGTTTCATCACCAATTAATGTGATTTTACCTTCATATTTGTTTGCACGAAGCTCAAGGATCGCACTTGCGCCTGCTTGACCCGCACCAACGATGACGATGTTGTTTACATTGCTCATGGGATTAACCTTTTAATTCCGCAGATACGATACCGAAGCCCGCAATCCACTCACTAATATCTTCATAGCAGTGAGTTGTCATTTCATACTCACCAACTTCGCTCAGTGCAGCAAATGCTGCCATCCAGCAACGCACTTCTTGACCACCACGACCACCTTCGACACGAATTTCTGCCTCAGTCATCGCTTCCATTGCAGCAAAATCTGCTTGTTTAAATTTCTCAAGCAATGCAATATCCCACTCAGGGCTCAGCGGTACTGCAACTGATGTATCTCCAGCAGCAAGTTTCTGACCAACTGCAATAATTTTCGCTTGACGCGCATTCCGTGCTTCTTCAGTTGGATTACGGCCAGCAATTAAAAACTCTTCAACTTCTGGTGGCACTGAACCCATTTGAGGTGTTGGTGGATCATGAGACAAACCACCTGTACCCAATACAAGTACACGCTCATTTTCAAGATTAAGTGACTTAATATATTGTCCAACCGCACGGCCTAAAGCAATGGTACGCTTTGTGGTTGGCATTGGTGCGGCAGCGCCATTAATAAATATTGGAATCGTTTTATAACGATCAAGTTTTCCATCACAAAGGAAGTGTAATGGTTGAGTCACACCATGGTCAGCCTGCATACGATATGAGTATGCAACATCAACACCTTCATCTAGAACTTGACGCACAAGTGCCAAAGCCTTGTCTTCAGGAACATCGATTTTATTGTCAATTTTACCGTAATCCCAGTCACCAGCAGCCGTAGCACGGATACCGACACAGAAACTTGGCATAAGGTCGTAGAAAAAACCGTTAAAATGGTCTGGACCAAAAGTAATGATCAGTGTTGGATCGTAAGCTTTTACTTCAGCAGATAATTGTTCAAAAGCAGCACGTACTTTTTGCTCTTTTGACTGATCTTGAGGTGAAGCAAATTCCATTAAAGGACTGTGCGAAGCACAAATAAGTTTAACGGCCATGAGAGACTCCTTAAAAGGAAGGCAGCCTTAGAACAGGCTGCCGATAAGTCCATTTTTTTAGACTAGATTTTATTCGTCAAAGAAACCAGCACGTGGTTGACGTAGACCACGAATACCCAAACCACATTCTGCATTGATCAGAACACCAGTTAAAGGTCGGTTATTTTGACGAGATGCCAAGAGCACATAAGAACCTGTCATTTCTTCAGGCTCAGGTAAGAAGTTCAACGGCATACCACGCGCGATTTTCTCAGGATCACGCGCATCTAAAAGACCTAGATTTTCTTGGCCTAATGATGCAGCACCTTTAATGTTTACATTCATACCTGACGGCGCAACAGCATTCACACGAACTTTGGGTGCAAGCTCGTACGCCAATTCCTTCATGATGCCTACGCCAGCATGCTTAGATGCTGTGTAAACTGGACCACCACCCGCAGAATATAATGCTGAGTTA
Source organism: Acinetobacter sp. ANC_7513 (assembly GCF_056779915.1). Classification (NCBI taxonomy): domain Bacteria; kingdom Pseudomonadati; phylum Pseudomonadota; class Gammaproteobacteria; order Moraxellales; family Moraxellaceae; genus Acinetobacter; species Acinetobacter sp. ANC_7513. Next base: position 79,826 of record NZ_JBWYIW010000004.1, on the reverse strand, counting down.
GATAGTGTGAAGATTATCGAACCTTCAGATTTTACTAACTCATCAAGTGCAGCTTTAGCACCTAGAATTAATGCTTTCGTATTAATTCCCATGATTTCGTCAAACGCTTTATCAAGTTGCTCACCTGAAGTATTGACGATATCTGCGTAGTGATCCCAGATTCCTGCATTACCAATAAAGCAATCAAGCTTACCAAAACGCTCAACAGTTGCTTTTACAGCACGGACATTGTCTTCATAGTTGGCAACATCACCAGCGATTGCAACAATTTGATCACCAAAGCGTTCTTTTAAAGCATCGACTTTAGATTGTGAACGTTGTAACACACCAACGTGTGCACCTTCTTCAAGGAAGCGTTCAACTAAAGCCCAACCTAAACCAGAACCACCACCTGTGATCAGTGCAACTTCGCCTTTAAGCCAACCCATGATTACTCTCCTGCCATCTCAACGTATAACGCACCATCTTCAACAATCACTGGGAAAGTTTGAATTGGATCTGTCGCTGGTAAACATAATGCTTGACCGGTTTTTAAACAGAAGCGAGCTGAATGCAATGGGCATTCGACAGTGCCATCGTCTTCAAGATAACCTTCTGACATTGAAGCATTACCATGAGAACAACGGTCATTCATTGCGAAGAACTCACCACCATTGTTAAACACTGCAAGCGCATCGATACCGTTAACGCCGCAATCTACTTTCAACGCTTCGCCTTCGTCTAATTCGTCAACTTGGCAAACAAAAATCTTATTCATTAGAAGAATACACTCAGGTTGTGAGAGTTATAGGTAACTTGATCAAGCGTGATCTTACGGTTGAAAATTTGGAAGCCTAGGCCACCTTCAACTTTACGGATCTTGTCATGACGTTTACCACAGTAAATCGTGACATCTTTCTCTTTTTGTGTACGGTACAAAAGATATGTAACGTATACATCGTATTCGCCTTCCACTTCAGTAGCTTCTACGATCACGTTACTCACCATATGAGTTGTACGTGATGGAGGCTCTTCAGCCCAAGCCATACCTGTTTCAAGACGAGCAACACGACGCTCTAAAAGATCTTTCGTATCATTGAACACCCAAGTTGTAGGTGGTTCAATTGAACGACGACGGTCACGTGTTTGAGCATTTGGTGTTGTACGTAGCGTGTAAGAAATATCTTCAGCTAACGTATCTAACCAGTCGCGGAATTTCCAATCGTCAAGCAATTTCGCTTCACGATAGAGGAATTGGCTAATTTGATGGTGAAGTTCTAAACTCACTTGACTCATTTCATAAGCTCCTTCTCATATTCGTCAGCTGCTTTCTCAACATCTTCCCATTTTTCATGGATTAGCAAGTCTGCCCAACGACGGTACATGCCGCGTGCCGCAGTTTCTGAGAAAATGTAGTTGGTGATACCAGGGATACCATCTTCACGAATTTTCTCGTTGCCAAGACCCATTTCCATAATGAGTTTGTTTTGACGCGCTTTGTAACCACGTAATACTTTTTGAATTTCGATCCAGTTTTCAGAGTCATCTTGCTCTAAGAAACCAGCTGGACCAAATGCACGTGTCGCAGAACGTTCAAACGCTTCTTTCACTTCTTGTGACGCTTCAGCATCCGCAATACAGAACGCCCATACTTCAGTTTTGTTTGGACCACGTGGGTGCCATACGCGAAGTGTTGCTGTACCGTTTAACCAAGACAATGTTGGGAACATAGTGTTATGACCAGCAAGACGTAACGCACGAATTTCACCAAGACGCTCTTTAACTTCTTCGTAAGTTTCGCGGAAATAGTTCGCTACTTCACCATCAACCCATACGTTTGCATCTGGTTTCTCTGTAAAGAAGAAGCCTGAACCGTGACCACGTGAACCATATTGGATCGCGTCTTTCGCAGTTTCCCATACAGGACGTGCAGTTTGCGCAGCACCTAATTTCTTAGTAGATTCGTCATCAGGTTTAGCACCTAATACTTGAATCGCAGATGCGTGAGAGAACAATGCATGATATTGGTCAGATGCAAACTGTTCAGCCGCAAATTTCCAGTTACATTCGATTTCCCACTTATGAACACCACCGATGATCTCAGTACCACCTGGACGACGATCTAATACGCCATCTAAGTACCAAGCGATATCACCCATGTATTCTTCAAGGTCTGGAGTTGTTTCATCCCAACAACCGAAGATTAAGCCTTTATAAGACTTCACACGGTTTACTTCGATCAAACTCCACTTCTCTTTACATGCGCCTTGAGGGAATGCACGATCTTCAAGAGGAATATCTTTAAGAGAGCCGTCTACGCCATAAGACCAACCGTGGTATGGACATGTAAATGCACGAGTGTTACCGCAGTCAGCAAAGCTCACGCGCATTGAACGGTGACGACATTGGTTTAACAATGCTTTGATTGAACCGTCTTTTTGACGTACCACGATGATCGGATCTTCACCCATATAGGTATTGAAGAAATCACCAGCCTTTGGAATTTGGCTTTCATGGCAAAGGAATAACCATGTACGACCGAACACACGTTCAAGTTCTAGTTCATAGATATCTGGATCTGTATAAATAGATGGCGTGATACGTCCATTTTGTGCATCGACTAAAGCATCGATTTCGCGCACATCAATTTTCCCACTCATGAAAAGCTCTCCTGTGACTAAATTAGACACAAACTAATAGACTCAACTTTGCAGAGATAATGAGTTTTGAACGAGTTTTGGGGAAATATTTTTTTTGTTTGAATCAAGATGTTTTATCGATAAATTAATCAATCGCTGAATACGTGAATTTTACCATATTTTAATAATAACGTTGATATTTCAATATGCTCAGCCCCACTTCACCGAATATCCATTTGTGAACTATACTCGCACTTGATCATATTTAGACATTATATGAATCAATCTTTGGATGATTTTTTATGGAACTACGACACCTACGATATTTCATTGCTGTGGCAGAAGAACTCAACTTCACCAAAGCAGCCTTGCGCCTTTATACTGCTCAGCCATCATTGAGCCAGCAGATTAAAGATCTTGAAGATGAAATTGGCGTCCCTTTGCTTTATCGTACAAAACGTAAGGTAGAACTCACTGAGGAGGGTCAAGTCTTCCTTGAACAAGCTCGCCTCACGATAGCCCAAGCAGACAAAGCAGTCGCAATGACTCGTCAGATTGCCAAATCTAAACAGCAATTGTTACGTATCGGCTTTGTTCCCGTCGTTGAAATGAAAATTTTTCCTTACGTTCTCCCTAATCTTCGTGTTCAAAACCGGGATTTAAAGATTGAATTGTTAAGCTTAAACAACTCCGATCAGTCAAAAATGTTAAAAAAAGGCGAAATTGATATCGCTTTTACTCGTCAAAATCTATTTAGTGATGAAATCGAAAGTCAATTTGTTTTACGAGAACCTTTGATTTTCTTACTCCCCAAAGATCATCCACTCGCTAAATACGATCGCATTCCAGTAAAAGAGCTCGATGGAATCGATTTCATTATTCCTTCTGAACAGCAATCTCAAACCCTAAATAAGATCATTCTAGATTTTGCAAAATACCATCAAATCAATTTAAATATTGTTCAAACTGCAGACAATATCCTCTTTAACATTAATTCTATTGGCATGAACCTGGGCTGTACTTTTCTACCTGGATATATCGCACCACTGACGATGAACAACACCGTGATTCGCCCGCTAGACGTGGAATTACCTTCAATCGATTTATTTGCAAGCTATAGAAAAAGTACTAACTCAGAAGGCGTCAAAAAATTTATGGACTTATTGAGCTCTGTTTTTTACCTTGATATTAATCGTCATTAATTAATTTTTTTTCAAATTAATGATCACCGTTAAACATAGCGGTGATTTTTATTTTTTATTTCAACCATCAGTCTTAGACTTTAGTCTAATAAAGTTTTACGAATATCATCATAAATTGTATGAATTCAGGCTTTAGAATAGACTAATTTTTAAACAACCCATTAACTAACTAGACTTGCTCTACCACTTAAGTCTAATGAATTAAAACAGATCAATGCTCAATATTGATTATCAATATGCAGATTTAAACGTATTAAACACATGTTCTGTATTTTCAGTTTTAAAAAAGAGGATGATTAAATCATCCTCTTTTTTAGTTTTTTAGGATCTGAAATTATTTAACACCATGAACTGCTAGATAATTTTTGATCACCGTATTAAATTCTTCTGCTTTTTCAACTTGTGACCAGTGACCGCACTGACTGAAAATATGTGCATCAGCATTAGGAACGATATTTAAAATGTCCCAAGTACGAGACACAGGAATCACCACATCTTGAGTACCATGAATCAATAATACAGGAACTGTAATATCTTTCATTTTTTCAAAGTCTAATGGGAACTCGAAACGATCACGGTCACGCGCACCCACAACATCCATTAAACGATCAGATGCATAGTCATTCGCCGCAGAATCAAAACGTACTTTTACCAGCTCATCTGTAATTAAGTCTTTATTTACAACGAACATTGAAAGTGTCTTACGAATACCTTCTTCTGTTAAAACTGGGTTTGCATGCGCTTTTAGGGCTGCAGTTTGTTTTGCACCACCTGTACCCATTGAAACAATACCGAGTACACGCTCTGGATAATCAAGTGCCAATTGGAATGCTAACCAACCACCTAGCGAATTACCTACTAACCATGTTTTTTCAATACCAAGTGCATCAAGAGTACGAATTGCATGATCAACCCATGCACGGATACCGTATTGAGTTCCTGGTGCAACGACAGTTTGACCATAACCAATGGTATCAATTGCGATACAACGCGCTTGCTCACCAATTGCAGGTAAATTCAACCACCAGTTAGCAGCTGCTGATACACCAGTACCAGAACCATGAAGGAATAAAATAGGCGTGCCTTCACCAATTTCATGATAATGGGTTAACTCACCTTCAGCAGTTTCGATCCATTTATCTTCTAAACCAAAGAATGAATCCGTTTTATATTCTGGAATTTGAACAGTGCTCATCATAGTCCTCTAACTGTCTATAACTGATCATATATTTGTGAAACAATCATCAGTTGATGTTTACAAATGATAGTTTTACAGTCTTATATTAACTGCTCTGTACCTTTCAACTGATACAAATTTACGATTGCATCCATCTTTTTACCAATTAAATAAATTACTGTTTTTTCTTATTTTTTTAAAATCAATATTCACCCTCTAATATGACTTGATAAGATCTCGATATGATCCTTGCTCATCATATCGAGATCAATTTCATTTTTTAGAATTTATAACTATAACTTAACGCCACACGATGCTCTTCTAAATCACTCAAGGTACCTGGAACATTGATGTTGTTATAATTAGTATCAATGAACATATAGTTGAAACCAAGACCTTTATACTTACCTTCTGGCACAACATAGTTCACGATGATGTTATTTTCATTCTCGCGACCTCGACCTGGTGTTGCCGTATCAATATTCCAACCTTGGAAATGACGTACAGTGGCAGATAATCCTGGTACACCCATTTCTTTAAAATTATAGGTATAACCTACACTCCAAGATTTCTCATCCTTACGGATAAAACTCGCGACTGACCAGTTATCTAAATAAGGTTGTGGCACCCAACCACCCAATGTTGGGAATAGTGTCGCTTTATCTCCATGCTCGCCAAACATCTCTTGATAACCCAATTGAACAGTATGCATACCATGATTGACTTTCGCCCCCATAGAAATTGCTTGGCTATCAATTTCACCAAAAAGTTTATCGCCAGTTTCACTGTTATCGAAGTAACGAATATGTGCATCTAAATTCGTTTTTTCATCAAGTTTAGTTTTATAGCTTGCAGCAACATAATGTTGCTTGAAGATGTCAGTTAAATCAGCGAACCAATAACTACCACCAATCTTTGATGTAAACTGGTGATCAACACCAACAATATACATTCCATCATCAGTTGTGAGACCTTGAGCTTCTGCCTTCGCAAAATCATTGTTTGGGAATAAGGTCAAATCTTGATACTGATTATCGTAACGCGCATTAATACCATCAATATAAGCTAAGGTTAATTTAGTATCCTGAATATCTTTCGACTCTAACCATGCACCACTATAAGTAGTTAATAATTGGCGTGATGGATCGAAGAAAATAACTGGTGACATCGGCAATAAATCACCTACTTTAAGTTCAGTTTCAGAAACTTTAACTTTTAAAGTCGCACCGAATTTAGCATTATCGCGTTCTGTACGACCTTGACTGTTATCATATGGCATATGAATGTCATTTACAGAATCACGCGATTTCAATCCAATTGCATATTGAGCCAAGAGATCTGCACCAACTTGAATGCCTGCACCAATATCGTGATAACCCGATTTAGCATCTAAAGTGATTGCTTGCGTCCAGTTACCATAATCTAGATTTGGTGCTGTATCGTAATTACGTTCTAAATAGAAATTTTTAAATTTAAGCTGAACATTTGAATCAGCCACAAAATTCGCGTGAGCAGCAGTTGTCCCTAGAGTTGTTGCAGCAATCATTGCTAGCCATAATTTTTGATGACGCATGGCTTCATCCTATACTCAAATCAGCGTTGATGAGCATATTGCTAAATTGTGCACTCTGAAGAAATCAGACTAGAGTCTAAAAAAAATTTAGACTTTTCCGATGAAAAACAATACTTTAAAAACTCTCATTGTTATAAACAATTAATAATAGCTCAGTAACTAAGCAAATTAACTTTTACTATGGATAATTTATTATATTTTAATATCTTACAAATTAACCCAAAAGCATTTTGCCATTTATTTAATAGTTTTTAAGTTTAACAATCACGATACGCTCTACACCAAATCACTCAATATAAGCACCCAAACATCTCACGCAATTGTTTTTTTATATGTATCTTTTCTAAATTCATAAAAAAAGCACTCCTAAGAGTGCTCTTTCAAATCACTTTTAAATTATGCGTTAAGTTCTTTTGCTTTAGCCATAGTCAAAGCTAGATCTTCAATCATGTCTTCCTGACCACCAACAGTACCACGGCGACCAAGCTCCATTAAGATTTCACGCGCAGATACGCCATATTTCGCTTCAGCACGTTTAGCGAACAATAGGAATGAAGAGTAAACACCCGCATAACCTAAAGTAGCTGCATCACGGTCTGCACGAATTGGGTTGTGCATCATTGGAATCACGAGATCTTCAGCAACATCTTGTACTTTGAACAAGTCAACGCCTGTGTCCATACCCATACGATTTGCAACAGCGATGAACAATTCAAGTGGTGTGTTACCTGCACCCGCACCGAGACCTGCAGATGCCAAGTCAACACGTACCGCGCCTGCTTCAACAGCAGCAACAGTATTTGATACACCCATACCTAAGTTGTGGTGACCGTGGAAACCCAACTCAATGCTTGGGTCCAAGTGTTGACGTAAGTGTCCAACGCGATCAATTACATCTTGAGGAAGCATGTAACCTGCTGAGTCAGTCACATAAATACAGTTTGCACCGTAAGACACCATCTTCTTCGCTTCTTCTAAAAGACGCTCTGGAGATGCCATGTGAGCCAACATTAAGAAGCCCACTGTGTCCATTTCTAATTTACGCGCAGCGGTGATGTGCTGTTCAGAACAGTCAGCTTCAGTACAGTGAGTTGCAACACGAATCGTTGATACACCGATTTCATGTGCCATTTTCAAGTGGTCAACCGTACCGATACCAGGAAGAAGAAGTGCAGAAACTTTTGCATTCTTCATACGCGGTACAACAGCAGACAAGTATTCTTCGTCAGTCGCAGCAGCAAAACCGTAGTTTACTGATGAACCACCAAGGCCGTCACCGTGAGTGACTTCAATTAATGGTACGCCTGCATCATCAAGTGCTGTTGAAATTGCAATCATTTGCTCAACAGTCGTTTGATGGCGCTGCGGATGCATACCATCACGTAAAGTCATATCATGAACAATAATCTTAGACATGCGGTTGCTCCTTAAGCTTCTTCTTTGTTGAATACGTGTTCAGCAAACATTTCTGCTGTACGAGCAGCTGCAGCTGTCATAATGTCGAGGTTACCTGCATATTTCGGCAAGAAATCACCCAAACCTTCTACTTCCAAGAAGATAGAAACACGGTTACCATCAAAAATTGGACCATTTACAAGTTTGTAACCTGGTACATATTTTTGCACTTCTTTAATCATCGCGTGAACTGATTCAGTGATCGCAGCTTGATCTGGCTCACCTTCAACAAGACAGTGTACTGTGTCACGCATCATAAGTGGTGGCTCAGCAGGGTTAATGATGATGATCGCTTTACCTTTTTTCGCACCACCAACTTTCTCAATAGCACCCGCAGTTGTACGTGTGAATTCGTCGATGTTTTTACGTGTACCAGGACCTACAGATTTTGTAGACACAGTCGCGATGATCTCACCATATTCAACAGGTTGAACACGTGAAACTGCTGCAACCATAGGAATTGTCGCCTGACCACCACACGTTACCATATTCACGTTAGGCACTTCACCTTCTGCAAGTAAAGCTTCTAAGTTCACAGGTGGAACACAGAAAGGACCAATTGCAGCAGGTGTTAAGTCAATCATCAGTACACCAAGTTCATTTAACTTGCGGCTGTTTTCAGCATGTACATATGCAGACGTTGCATCAAAAGCAATTTTGATATCATCTTCAATGACGTGAGGAAGAAGACCATCAACCCCTTCTGCAGTGGTTTTTAAACCCATTTTCGCAGCACGAGCAAGACCTTCAGAAGTAGGATCGATACCCACCATCCAAACTGGCTCTAACCATTCGCTACGTTGAAGTTTGTAAAGCAAATCAGTACCAATGTTACCTGGTCCGATCATTGCACATTTAATCTTTTTCATTAACGTACTCTCTCAAAATTCCGACTTATTCAGCAGCGAAAGCAGCAGTCACTGAACCAAAGCCTTCAATCTCAACTTTGAATTCATCACCTGGGTTTGCTACAACCATAGGGCCTAATGCACCTGTTAAAATAATGTCACCAGCTAACAATGGACGACCACGACGTACCATTTCATCAGCAAGCCAGACAGCTGCATTTAAAGGGTTTGCTAAGCAAGCCTTACCAACACCTTGAGACACGACTTCTTCACCACGTGTCATGATCATTTTACAATTCACTAGATCAAGGTTATCGAGTTTTACAGGACGTGAACCCAATACAAATGCAGCTGAAGATGCATTATCTGCGACAGTGTCAATCAAACTGATCTTCCAGTTTTCAATTCGACTATCCACCACCTCAACAGCAGGAAGTGCATAATCAGTCGCGCTGATAATGTCAGCATAAGTGTGTTTTTCTTTCGTTAAATCTTGTTTGATCACCAAAGCGATTTCCGCTTCTACTTTAGGTTGGATCAATAGACCTGCAGGAATCACCTCTCCATCACCATAAGCCATGTCTGCAAACAGCATACCGAAGTCAGGTTGATCTACACCGAGTTGTGCTTGAACCACTTTTGATGTCAAACCGATTTTACGCCCAACTAAACGACGACCTTCTGATAAGGCACGCGCTGTATTCACTTCTTGTACAGCGTAAGCGATATCTACATCAGCAGCTTCACCACCCAACGTTGGGCGAATTGGTGCGATTGCACTTTGTGATAATTCAGCAGTTCGTAACGCTTGTGCTACTGATTCAACTACAGCAGAATTAGACATCAAGACTTCCTTCAACTTCATTCGATGATCTATTTGACCTTAGGAAATTGCTTGAAAACAACCTTCTAAAGGACAAATTCTTTTAGAGAGATACCTGCATCTCTGATGAGAGCTAGAATGGAAAAATCTTGACCTATATGCCAATACTTATTTTCTTTATGACAATAGTTTCAGACTATAAATAATTTATCAAATGAAGACACTATCTTATTGTTTTACATGTTTTTAAAATTTTATTATTTAAATATACAGAATGTTTAATCTATTTCTAATACTACTTATTAGACCATTGATAATAGAATTATCCATGAATTACAAATTATTAATGCACTAATCCAAAGACAAGTTATATTCTTTTATTGTTCAACTACAATTCAATTAAAATACATTTTAAAAGCCTTGTTAAGGCGACTTAAGTCGTAAAATCGGTGTTGAATATTACAATTGCTACTATCTCATCACCAAATAATCACATTTTCTCTCCATCAAAAAAGATTAGAATATTCTGTAGAATATTCATCAGGTGAAGATACAGAGATAACAATGAAATTATTAAAACTGCCACTATTGATCTTAGCTACCGGGATTAGCTTTTCGGTACTTGCTGACACAGAACCTAAAACTAATATTATTAATCTTCAAGCAGACGCTTCTAAACAAGTCTCTAATGACGAAATGCACGCCATTCTATTTATTGAAAAAAGTAATAAACAGCCTGCACAACTTTCAACACAAATGACCCAATTGATGAATCAGGCCATCAACATCAGTAAAAAATACCCCCAAGTTAAGGTCGAAACAGGTTCTCAGACCACTTACCCTGTCTATGACAACAACAATTCAACAAAACTGAAGGAATGGCGCGGCCGCGCTGAAGTGAATATTGAAAGCAAAGATTTTAAAGCAGCGAGCCAATTAATTAGCGAGTTACAACAAGATTTTCAAACACAATCGATTAATTTCACTGTTTCCACTGAAAAACGAAAGCAGGTTGAAAATGAGTTATTGACTGAAGCCACGCAAAATTTCCAACAGCGCGCTCAGGTTCTCACTAAAGCTTGGAATCGTTCTAGTTATAACTTGGTTAACTTGAATATGAACACCAATAATTATTCACCAAGACCATTGGCCATGGCACGTGCCGCAATGGTTGTAGAGAGTGCACCCGTTGCAGACTCACAAAATATGGCTGCTGGAGAATCAACAATCACAGTCAATGCAAATGGATCAATTCAATTAAAATAGTTTGCTATTAAAGTTCAAAAAGCCACTCAATAAGTGGCTTTTTTTAATGATTTTACTTTTTAAATGGGAATGCATATTTCACAATACGCCCCAAAACCTGACCATATTGTTTAAATAAACTCGCATTATTATAATTCAAGCCGTATTTTTCACACACCGCTTTCACTTTAGGCCCCATTTGACGGTAACGTCGAGCAGGAATATCTGGATAAAGATGATGCTCAATCTGATGACTCAAATGCCCCGTCAAAATATGGAATCCTTCAGAACCTGTGAGATTAGAAGACCCACGAATTTGACGCATATACCAATGGCCACGGCTTTCATTTTCTAAAACTGACTTCGGGAAAACTTCCACATCCTTGGTGAAATGACCGCAGAAAATAATACTGAATGTCCAAATATTACGAATACCATTAGCGACTAAATTACCTGTTAAAACGGGTAATGCTGCAGGACCTGCAATGAGTGGGAAAAAAACATAATCTTTAAATAACTGTTTCCCCATTTTCTTTTTCATCGGGTTCAAACGTTGTTGAAATTCTTCTTTGCTCATGCGCCCTTTTAAGCGCTTACCAATTTCTAAGTTCTGAATCGCTACACCCCACTGGAATAACAAACAGAATGGAATACTGTAAAGTGGTTGTAATAAATATCCTTTTTTCCAGCGTTGCTCTGGGAACAAACGAAGAATTCCATAACCAATATCATCATCCATACCTTTAATATTGGTATAGGTATGGTGTTTGTAGTTGTGGGTTTGGCGCCAATCATCAGATGTGCCGACGATATCCCATTCGTAAGTTGTCCCTTTAAATTTAGGGTCGTTCATCCAATCATATTGACCATGCATCACATTATGGCCCAACTCCATGTTTTCCATGATTTTGGCAAAACCAAGCAAGCCTGTGCCTAAAAGCCATGCTGGAGGAAACCAGCCAGCAAATAAGCATGCACGTCCAAGGATTGAACTGTAGCGAATCGCTGCATACACTCGCTTAATATACTTTTCGTCTTTTTCACCTAAATCATCAAGAACTTCCTGCTTAATTGCATCAAGTTCACGTGCGAGTTCATCAAGTTGTGCATCAGTGAGTTCACGATTTTTTGGGTTTTTGAAATATTGTGCTTGAACTGGCATATTCATGATTATTCTCGCTTATAGGTCGATAGTGAGATCAGACTGAGCTGAATTGATACAGATTTTGAGCAGATTTCCAGGCTCAGTATTTTCTGCACCATTGACGAGGTTTTTAGTTGCACCTTGCGCTTTATGGCATGCACATTTATTACATACCCCCATGCGGCAACCGTGCTGTGGGCGAATATTTTGTTGCTCTAAACTTGCAAGTATTGATTGTCCCTTTGGAATCGTGACGACCTTATTTGATTTCGTAAGTGTGACCTGAACAAAACCAGTTTCATCACTAATGAATGGTTCAACACTGAATGCTTCACCTTTAAATTTATGAACACGAGTATCAGTTAGTTGTTCAGCAACTTGCACAAATCCTGCTGGACCGCATGCATAAACCGTATATTGATCTAAGGATTCGATAGCAGTTAAATGAGAATCTTCTAAACGGGAATCAGCCACTTCATCTTGAGTGGTAAAAAATTCAACATTAAAATTTGAGTGTTGATTCGCCAAAGCAATCAACTCTGTTTGAAATGCTAAATCTTCTGTTTTTTTTGCCCAGTACATCAATTTAACTGGCTGAACTAATTTTTTTTCTTGCTGCAATAATGCCTTGATTAAGCTGTACATTGGAGTAATACCACTCCCTGCGGCCAGCATTAATAGAGGTGTATTTACACTTCCAAGTGTCATATCTCCATAGGGTGCACCAAACTCAACAATATCGCCTACCTCAGCCATATCGTTAATCCAAGAACTGACTACACCCTGATCGACTTTCTTAGCAGTCAACAATACATGTTGAGTGTCGATTTTGGTCAAACTATAGGTACGTTCAAAACAACGACCTCGTGTCGTGACAATAACTGGATGATGTTGCCCTGCTTCACCAAACTGAAATTTTCGATTAACCGCAATTTTTAAGCTGACCGTATCATTTGCAACTTGTGTACGTTCAACAATTTTGCCTAATGATTGATTCACCGACCAAATTGGATCGATCTTTTGCAACCAAAAATTGGCAGCATTCGGATCAAATACAGCATTTACTGCGGATCTAATCAAATTTTTAGGTTGCTTAACTGCTTGCATTATGGGCTCATCACAGTGGGTTTAGAATTATTATACACATGTATATATATTTGTATAGACACTTGTATATCATCTATTGATTTCCATATCCTGACACAGAGCGATATAATGCAACTCTAACTGTAAACATCTGATATTTATGAGCAGCTCTACGATTCCCCTTTCTCCTCTGCATGCCAGTGAATCCGCATCCATTTTGGAGCATCCAACTGCACGTACAGTCGGAAGAAAAGCCACAATCACGAAAGAAGAATTATTCCAAGCTGCTCTCAACCTTATCGGACCTCAAAAAAGCATCGCATCTTTAAGCTTACGCGAAGTTGCTCGTGAAGCAGGAATCGCCCCCAACAGCTTTTATAGACATTTCAAAGATATCGATGAACTTGCCATTGAATTGATTGATCGCTCAGGTATTGTTTTACGTCAAATCTTGCATCAAGCCCGCTTAAAAGCAGTTCGTAATTCAAGTATTGTGCGTAGTTCAGTTGAAGTATTTATTGAACAGTTAGATGCTGACGAAGGTAATCTGAGCTTGTTGTTACGTGAAGGTTATACTGGTTCTGCCTCTTATAAAGAGGCGGTTGAAAAACAGCTCAATTACTTTCAGCAAGAACTCATGGATGATCTTGTTCGCCTTGAGCAAAATAACCCTCATAAAATCAAGCATCCAGAATTAGCTGCAAAAGCGATTACTCAATTGGTATTCACTATGGGTGCTAAATTAATCAACATGCCACACGATGAAAGAAAAGTTGTAGCTGAACAAACGATGACGATGATCCGAATGATTTTAGAAGGCGCACGTCATCTGAAAGAATGAATATTGAATGTAAAAAAGCCCTTCAGTTGAAGGGCTTTTTTATTACTTTTCCCAAATTACTTCTTTATTTTGAGCAACCCAAGTTGGAATAAATGCTTCGTACTTCGCCTCAATTTTATTACGCTTAATCTTCATAGTCGGCGTCAACATATCATTATCCATCGTCCACAAATCCATGATGACCACAAAGAATGCAATTTTTTCATGCGGTTCAAGCTTTTCATTAATTTCATTCTTCAACTCAATTAATTTTGCTTCGATATCATCACGTTTATTATCTTGCTGTAATTTATTGCGAATTTCTTCTGCCAACATCACAAAGGCGATCGGCTGTTTATGGCTTGCACCACCAACACAGACAGATTCAATCATTTGGTTATTACCAATCTTTTGTTCAATTGGTACAGGCATTACATACTTACCTTTCTGAGTTTTAAAGATGTCCTTTACACGTCCAGTAATTTTTAGACGGCCAGTCGCATCAATTTCACCCATGTCACCTGTTCTTAAATAACCATCCTCAGTCAAATCTTCAGCTGTTTTTTCTGGGTTTTTGTAATAACCCAACATTGTTCCTGGGCTTCTGACTAAAATCTCACCATTCTCATCAATCTTGCAGTCTACTCGTGCTTGAACATGTCCGACATATCCACTCATATATTCACCCATACGTGTGATATGCGAGTATCCACAGTTTTCTGTCATTCCATAAACTTCAAGCAACTCTAAGCCCAAATTACGATACCATTTAATAATATCTACGGGTAAAGGTGCAGAACCCGTTAAAGCATAACGAACATGATTCAAACCCAATTTTGCCAAGAGTTTTTGCTTAATCTTATTGCCCAAGAATGGGATTTTAAACAACACGTTTTGTACATTAAGTGGAATTTTTTCATTAATCCCCAAATAAAATTTGGTCCATAAACGTGGCACAGAAAAGAAGATCGTTGGTTTTGCACGATTAAGATCCTCAATAAATGTATCTAATGAATTAGCAAAATAAACGGTAAAACCACAAATCATGACGGATGATTGAATAAATACACGCTCTGCAACATGCGCTAGCGGCAAGTAAGATAAAGCACGATCTTTTTCTGAAACACCAAACGTAGATTTCAGCTCACTCGCAGGTGAGAGCAAGGTCTTATAACTTTGCATAACGCCCTTAGGTAGACCTGTACTGCCCGAGGTATAAATAATGGTCGCAAGCTCATCCTCGTTTGGAAAATAAGGCTCACTGGTTGGTGCTGTTTTCGCAGTGATCTCATCCCATGTTGGCGCATTATAGTCAGGTGCCAATGGCAATTTAATACAATGCATATCTTGCGGGATGATTTGTTTCACATCGTTCCAACTGTCTCCAATACCATCCAATTTACCGATAAACAAAGCCTTAGTTTCACTATGATCTAGAACATATTTGGTTCCTTCACCATTGAGAGTCGTATATAAAGGAACCGACACATGACCTGCCATCCAAATTGCAAGATCTGCCATAATCCAATGCGCACTATTCTTACCAAAAATTGCAATCTGAGAACGACCAGGCAAATTCAAAGATTGTAAATAAGCAGCCATTTTTTTGACTTGACTGGCCACTTCTCCCCAAGTGTATTTAATCACCTGACCATTTGGTAAAGGCTGAACCAAGAAATCTTGGTTTGGCGATTTCTTTTCCCAATACATTAAATAGTGAATATGAGTCGGTAAAAACTCAAATTGGTTGTTGTTCTGATTTACTTCCATGTGTAATGACTCCCAATAACGCATCATTGTTGTTATGTAATGACTCATAACCGAAAGCTGATTTAATCGTTTTAAACTCGTCCTGAGTTCCTGATTGCCGAGTAAAAACTACAGCTTTACGATTTAAATTTTCGAATTATTTTCTATTTTCTATCATGAATTCTGATCAAAATCCAACCATTATTTTGCTCAGTTTAATAGCGCTATATTTTTGATAAAATTGTAATTTAAGACCAATGTGTTGATGATTATCGCCAATGTACTTGGACAATGATTATCCTATAACTAAATCAAACTCATGGATAGAGATTGATCATTATGGCTCAGATTGCCACTATTTTACGTGCAAAAACTCAACTCATGGCTGTCAAAGCCCTCACCCTTGCAATCCCAGTATCACATCCTCTCGTATTTGCGGGTAAAGATTCATCAATGCAATTGTGTGGCAATATTGCTCAGCTCGGCATGAAAAAAGTGATGATTGTGACTGATGCAGTATTGGTCAAATTAGGTGTCATACAACCCATTCAAGATCAATTACAGCACAATGGGATTGAAGTTGTTATTTTCTCTGATGTAAAACCTGATCCAACTTGTGAAATTGTCGAAAAATCTCTAGCACTGTTTAAAAATACCGCATGCGATAGCGTATTGGGTATAGGGGGTGGTTCGACGATTGATACAGCAAAAGTATTAGCGCTCGCAGCCGCAAACCATAAATCGCCTAAACAACTTTTTGGAATTTTAAAAAGCCGTAAACCTGCATATCCATTGTTCGTGATTCCGACCACCGCAGGTACAGGTTCTGAAGTTACCATTGCCGCAGTTATTTCAGACAGTGAAACTCATATTAAAGGCTTAGTTATTGATCCCAAAGTCGTTCCATTAGCAACTGCTTTAGATCCCGTCATCATGAAAGGCATGCCACCTGCTATCACTGCTGACACTGGTATTGATGCCCTTACTCATGCAATTGAATCGTGGGTAAGCGGATTCGCCAACAAACAATCAGATTATTACGCCAGTGCAGCCATGAAATTGATCATGGAAAATTTAAAAACTGCATTTGAAGATGGTCAGAATATTGCAGCACGTGAAGCAATGGCGCTCGGTTCTCATTATGCTGGTTTGGCAATGAATAGTGCTGGAATTGGCTATGTACATGCTTTGGCGCATCAATTAGGGACTCAATATCAAATCCCACACGGACGCGCTAATGCCATTATCTTGCCTCATGTTCTAGAATTTAATCGTAAAGCATCAGAAAAACGCTTAGCACTAGCAGCGAAGAAAATTGGTTTAAGCTCGTCACACACTTCGGATGAACAAGCCGCAAATATATTCATTCAAAGCGTAAAGCAATTACTCAAAGATTTGAAAATCGATACTGAGATTCCGAATTTAAAAAAGCAAGATTTCCCAGAGATGATTAAATCTGCTTTTACTGAAGCCCATGGAATTTATGCCGTACCAAAATACATGAATTATTCAGATGCTGAGCAAATTTTAAATCGACTTTAATGCCAATAAGGCACGAACAAAAGCTCAGTATACAATCGTGTCTACTGAGCTTTTTTAATTTGCGACAAGGAATGCCGCCATGTTAAAAAATTTAGATTCACTAAACCCTTTTATTCATGTCACGATTGAGAATAGAATCCTGACCATCAAAATTGATCACCCCGAGCAAAAAAATGCTTTAAATGGGGAAATGTACAATGACATTGCAAAAATATTGGATGCGGCAGATCAATCTCAACAAGTGAATGTTGTGATTTTACAGGGTAACGAACAGGATTTTACCGCAGGAAATGATCTGAAAGATTTTATGTCTGCCGCTCAAAAATATGTTGGTTTAGCCGCTGATGCTACACCACCCTTTGTCTTCCTAAAAGCGATCGCAAGATTTTCTAAACCTATTATTGCTGCGGTACGTGGCTGCACTATAGGCGTTGGCGTCACTATGCTATTTCACTGTGACATGGTATACGCCCACCCCGATACAGAATTTCAAATTCCATTTGTAAGTTTGGGATTATCTGTAGAGGGTGGCACCAGCCTTCTTTTCACTGAGTTGGCTGGTTATCATATGGCTGCCGAATTATTGCTCACAGGTCGAAAATTTTCAGCGGAAGAAGCGCTAAAATGTCGAATCATCAATCAGATTTGCGAGCAACCTGAACAATTAGCTTTGCAGCGAGCTCAACAGATGAGTCAACTGCCAATGACCACGCTAAAAATTATTAAAAAACAAATTCGACCCGAGCAAGATCAAATTCTGAATTGTATTGTTCAGGAAGCTGAGGTTGTTGCAGAACGTTTAACATCACCTGAAATGATTGAAGCCGTGATGGCTTTCTTACAAAAAAGAAAACCTGACTTCAATCAATTTCTGCAGTCCTAAAAAAAGCACCCTAGGGTGCTTTTTTTATTTTATGGCTTTACCACCACCAAGACTCGAATCGCTTCAGGCGTTACAGCTAAACCTTCTAAAAGGCTTAAGCCTTCTTTTTGAAGCTTCTGCAAACGTGCAATTTCATCTTCGCGAATACTTGGGTTAAATTGTTTCAAATAACTTAAACGATCAATTTCATATTGCCATTTATTGCTATAGATTTCTTTCGCTTGCTGTTTTAATTCAGGCAAAGCACCTTTTGCAATGTCTAAAGCTTGTGCATAACGTTGTTCAACGACATCACGACGTGCTTTCACCACTTGGCGACAACTATTACCGTCAAGATGATGTAAGTATGGTTTCAAAATATCTGGTGCAATTTTAGCTGATAAATCTTGGCCTTTTTCACTTAATAACACACGAATCAATTGTGTTGGTAAACTCGCTGGCAAGTTCAATGCTTTCGGTGCAATCACATCCACTTTGAACCACACCTCAACTAAAACTGAACCTTGTGGTAAAGCTGCAGATTTCAATAACGCCACATTGGTACTACCAAACGATTGCGTATTGATCATTTCCATGACACTTTCAGTGAAAGGATGCTCTAGCGTTATGTATTGCGCATCTTCACGGATCTGAGCCTGATCACGATAGAACGTCACGGTCATGCCTTCCTCATCCAAAGTCAGACCTTGGACTTGCATTTGATCAGTAGGCTTAATAATCACCGTGCCATTACTTTGCTCATCAAAATCAATATTGGTTGACGCCATGAAGCGTTTCATAAACATTGGCAAAGTCGTATTGTCATCATACTCTTCAAGCGCTTGCACAATTTCTTGCGCAACCATTGGGCGACAAGAATTGTATTCCAATAAACGATCACGTCCTGCTTGTAGCTCTTGCTCTAAAGCTTCTCGTTGCACACTTACAGCTTCAAGCAAATCTTCAAAGGCTTGACCTTTATCAGCCAACAAGCAATCTTTAAGATCAATAATAAAGTTTTCTTGTAAGGTTTGCGCGGTCGGAGAAATATTGCTGAAAATATTTAATGCTTCATTGTACCAACGGAACATACGCTCTTGTGCAGTGCCCACTAAATATGGCACATGAATCTGAATACGGTTTTCTTGACCAATACGATCAAGTCGACCAATACGCTGTTCAAGAACATCAGGGTTCGCTGGCAAATCAAATAGAATTAAATCTGAAGCAAACTGGAAGTTACGACCTTCTGAACCAATTTCTGAACACAATAAAATCTGAGCACCATAGGAATCTTCTGCAAAATAAGCAGCTGCTTGGTCACGCTCTAATAGACTCATGCCTTCATGGAACATTGCTGTACGAATCCCTGCATGGATACGTAATGCATTTTCTAAAGCTTCAACCACAGGCCCACTACGCGCAATGAGTAAGACTTTTTTATGCTTTAACTGAGTACGGAGCATTTCCATAATCCACGTTACACGCGGATCAGTTTCCATCCAAGCCCCGTCCAATTGCGCTTCTTCTGGCCACATTTGTTCACGAAGTTTACCATCCATCGACCATCCTTCTGGCGCAGGTAATGGTGCAGGCTGACAATCACGACCAGGGAAGCCTTGAATCGCTTCACGTGTATTACGGAATAGTACACGTCCCGTACCGTGACGATCTAACAATTCATGAATTGCACGGAAACGCTGTTCTGGCTCATCTTCAATCTTGTGACCCAGTAACTGCTCAATTGCTTGGAAATGATCAGCTTCAAGGGGTTGATCCGACATCAGCACTTCCGCAATTTGAGCAGTTTGCTGATATTTTTCTTCTTCATCTAAGAAACGATCAAGTGAACTGAAACGTTGCGGATCGAGTAAACGTAAACGAGCAAAATGGGACTCAACACCTAACTGTTCCGGCGTTGCAGTCAGCAAAAGTACCCCTGCTGTTTTTTCAGCAAATTCTTCAACAAGGTCATAGCGGTCATTACCCCCTTCTTCTTCTGACCACATCAAGTGATGTGCTTCATCCACCACAAGCAAATCAAAACCTGCTTCGAGCGCTTGCACACGTAAATCTTCATGGTCGATCATAAGATCAACAGACGCAATGATGCACTGTTCAGTTAAGAACGGATTCAATTCTGGATCATGTTCTTTGATCGAAGCAGTACGCGTTAAATCAAATAGCGAGAAATTCAAATTGAAACGGCGACGCATTTCAATCATCCACTGATATTGCAGCGAATCAGGAACTAAAACGAGGATGCGTTCAGAACGTCCTGTTTTAAGTTGCTGGTGTATGATTAAACCTGCTTCAATAGTTTTACCTAGACCAACTTCATCCGCCAATAAGACACGTGGAGCAAAGCGCTTACCTACTTCATGCGCGATATAAAATTGGTGAGGTATCAATCCAACACGAGCACCCACCATGCCACGTAATGGACTATTTTGCATATTAGCTTGCATTTGTAATGCTTCAATACGCAGGTCATACCATTCTTTATAATCAATTTGGCTTGCCAGTAAACGATCAAGTGGTTTAGACAATTGAATCGTCGCACCAACACGAGTTTCATTTAATGATTTACGTTCATCAGTACCATCTTGTAACTGACGAATGACGTTGTAACGAATAACGCCACCACGCTCTTCTAATGATTCGACTTTCCAGACGATGCCCTCTTGGTCTTGAAGCTCATCATTCACATTGAACACAATTCGAGATAAAGGTGCGTTACTACGTGCATAGACACGGGTTTCGTCACTTTTAGGAAAGAGGATACTAATTGATCGTTCATTTACATCAATCAAAACCCCTAAACCTAACTCTGTCTCTGTGTCTGATAACCAACGTTGACCAATAGCAAACTGCTGCAATTTTTCCACCTTATCTCAAGTTAGGACTGAAAACTTATGCTCAAACAGGAGATGATTTGAGCAAAATTTAACGTCTATAAGCAATATATTTTGACATAAAGCCCACCAAAAAGTGAGCAATATTTAGCACCGATCTATTTAATTGATCATAACCATAATTTCATCATGATCAGATCATAAAAATATTCGTATGCTGATTTTAAAATGTGTATTTAGAACGGCACTGGACAATGAAAGTTCAGTCGTTCACCGGTAACAGGATGATTGAAACTTAACTGCTCTGCATGCAAACAGAGTCGATCTTTCAAAGCTTGTTGCGCTGGTGTTGCATACAAAGTATCCCCTACGATGGGATGCCCTAAATGCTGCATGTGAACGCGAAGTTGATGTGCTCGACCTGTGATTGGCGTTAATTTTACGCGTGTCACCCACTGATCTTGAATTTGAAATTGTTCAACTGCTTCCCAATGCGTTAACGCTGCTTTATTGTGATGCGCATCTACGATATGCAATGGCGGACGCGATGGGTCGTAAATCACGGGAATATCTACAGTTCCTTGACCTTTTACACATCCCACGACTAGTGCTTGATAAGTTTTATCCGTTTCACGTTCTTGAAATTGGCGAGAGATCGATTTTTGACCTGTTTTACTGAGTCCAAACACCAATAAGCCTGATGTATCACGATCTAAACGATGAATCAGAAGCGTACGTGGTTCTTCTTGAAGAAGACGATTGATAACGCAATCTTGAAGATCAGGCGTTTTGCCCGGAACAGAAAGTAATCCAGCTGGTTTGTGAATCACCATAAAATCTTGATCACGATGAATGAGATGTTCCTGAAGAAAATGACTCAAATTTCTATTCCTAGCAGATCGTGAAAACAAGGCGGCAATAATAGAAAGCTTAGCGATAAATTACAATCTTGAAATGGACAAACAGTGATGATTTTTCCGATATCTGATAGAAATTAAATCAATCTAACGATTCAAATGAATTAAGTTTTGTTTGTGACATCTAGCAGTCTTTTCTCAGGATAGGAAGCAATTGAGAAAGTGTACAATTTTGCACAAATGATTCAAAATCTATATGTGCGCCATTGGCTCTCCACAAGCCAATCAAACTCACCATTGCGACTGAATCTAAGCCATAGTTCCGTAAATCTTGAAATGGATCAATTTCTAAAATATCGAATTCGAGGTATTCAGCAATAGACAGTAATATGCCCTTTTCAGAAAGAATAAATGAAGTCGGCGCACTTAATTCCAACATTCGAATCATGGCAGAGGTATTCATATGATGAATACCTTGTTCTACACAGTTCTCTATCCACTGTAAATGTTGGCTCTTCGTTTCTACATGAACAGCATCGTTCACCACACAAATTTGAGGAGTAATCGAAATGATATGCTGTAAAAGTTGCTTTATAGGTGAATTGATCATGCCAGATACAATGAGTTGTTTCTTTTCTGCGAGCAATTCACCCAACTGCGCTACTTTAGAAAATGATTGCTGCTCTTCAATTTCAATCACTTCAATATCTAAAGCCTGAGCTTTTTTAATTAAGCGATTTAAATGAATTAATAATTCTTGATGTTGGTCATTGCTATATTCAGCTAAACGTTGAAATCCAAAAACCACCAAGACGCATTGTTCAGCTTGAATGGACCACTTTGCCAAACTCGCGCTGAGTTCAATTTTTTTGGGTGGTGTATAAAAATATGACATTGCCACTTTAATCAGCTAAAGCCAAGAAAACTTCTATGGCATGCAGCGCAATTTCAGCATCTTCAAAAGATTTAGCACCTGAAACTCCCACGGCTCCCACTAATTGCCCTTGATAAATAATGGGTTCCGCACCTTCTAACATTCCCGACAATGAGTGAACAGTCAGAAAACCCAATTGCCCATCTTTGATCAGCTCTTCAAAAATTTGAGATGGGTGGCGGCTCAAAGCTGAACATTTTGCTTTTTCAGCTGACAAATTCGCAGTCATCGGAGATGCACCATCCATGCGTTTCATTGCAAGTAAACTTCCAGTTTCATCTACAACAGAAATACTGACATTCAACTTTTTATCAATCGCATATTGTTGCGCACGCGTCAGTAAGAACTCCGCGTCTTCTAAAGTTAAATAATGTTTTAATTTCATTTCTATTTTAAGTCCGTGAATTTTATACGTGCAAAAAAGCCTACAGTATTTACACTGTAGGCTTATGTTAATAGATTTTCAAAAAAATTCTATTTTAAACGCGCAAATACATTCTTAGCTGCTTGAATAGTGAACGCAATATCTTCATCGGAATGCGCACTTGAGATAAAGCCGGCTTCAAAAGCAGAAGGCGCTAAATTTACACCTTCATCCAACATGCCATGGAAGAATTTACGGAACATTTCAACATCGCATTTCAACATTGAATCAAAGCTTGTGATGTCTTCTTGATCAGTGAAATACAATCCAAACATACCTCCAACCTGTTGAGTCTTAAATGGTATACCTGCTTCATCAGCGGCAGTCTGTAAACCAGTCAATAACTTTTCGAGCTGTGCGGTTAGATTTTCATAGAAACCTGGTTGACGAAGATGTTTAAACATCTCAATCCCAGCTCTCATTGCCAGCGGATTACCTGACAAAGTTCCCGCTTGATAAACTTTACCTAGAGGTGCAATACATTCCATCACTTCGCGCTTACCACCAAATGCGCCTACAGGAAGACCTGCACCAATAATTTTACCTAGCGTAGTTAAATCAGGTGTAACGCCGTAGTGTGCTTGAGCTCCACCTAATCCCACACGGAATCCAGTCATCACTTCATCAATAATGAATACTGAACCATGCTCATCACACACATCTCGAATGGCTTGCAAGAATCCATCAATTGGTTTGACCAAGTTCATGTTACCTGCAACAGGTTCAACAATAACACCCGCAATTTCGGAACCAAACTTAGCAAAACATTCTTTTAAAGTCGCAATATCATTGTATGGAAGCGTTAATGTATGTTTTGCAAAATCAGCAGGAACACCCGCAGATGTCGCCTCGCCTTCACCACTTGTGAGTAGACCAGAACCTGCTTTCACTAAAAGTGAATCTGAGTGACCATGGTAACAGCCCTCAAACTTAACAATCTTGTCACGACCTGTATACCCACGTGCAAGACGAATCGCAGTCATTGTTGCTTCTGTCCCTGAGTTGGTCATACGTACCAATTCAATCGACGGCATAATTTCACAGATAATATCTGCCAATGTCGTTTCATGCACTGTAGGTGCACCAAAACTTAGACCATCAACAGCGGCGTCTTGAACAGCTTTAATAATCGCAGGGTGTGCATGTCCTAAAATCATTGGTCCCCATGAACCCACATAATCTACATAGCGTTTGCCATCTACATCATACAGGTAGGCACCTTGAGCTTTTTCAATAAATACCGGCGTACCGCCTACACCATTAAAAGCACGTACTGGAGAATTCACACCACCAGGAATATGTTTGCTGGCTTGTTTAAATAGTTGTTCTTGCTTAGGAGATAAACTCATGAAAATCACTCAACTCGAAAAAGTAAAAAATTTAAGCTTGTTTAGCAAATAGCTCTGACCAGTCGTAAACACGTTGACCAACAGTTGACATAGACCGACCCAATACATCGCTAATGACAGCACAAAGATCTGCTCCAGCAGCAATCACTTCAGCGCCATTTTCAACCGTCAAACCTCCAATCGCGCAAATAGGTACATTTAATTTTGCTTTTGCAGCTTTTAATGTTTCTAAACCAATATTACCTGCTTCAGGTTTGCTTTGTGTCGCATAAATTGCGCCGAATGCTACATAATTTGCGCCGTCTGCGATCGCTTGCTCAGCTAGTTCAATAGAATTATTACAACTACGTCCAATTAAGACGTTTTTTGGCAATCTTTCCACAGCCTCTTGGATTGAACCATCATCTTGACCAAGATGCACACCCACGCCATATTTGACTGCGGCCTCTAAATCATCATTGATGACAAAAGGAACCTTATATTGATTACACATATTCTTCATGTATTCAATTTCATAAGCTTGATCTTCTTTCGCAACGTTTTTACGACGATACTGAAGT
Source organism: Acinetobacter sp. ANC_7513 (assembly GCF_056779915.1). Classification (NCBI taxonomy): domain Bacteria; kingdom Pseudomonadati; phylum Pseudomonadota; class Gammaproteobacteria; order Moraxellales; family Moraxellaceae; genus Acinetobacter; species Acinetobacter sp. ANC_7513. The sequence goes on along the minus strand of NZ_JBWYIW010000004.1, from coordinate 54,703 downwards.
ACTGCAACTTCATAAGTTGCCATCGCTCCTTCAAGCTTTGCTAATAGAAGTTCAATAGGATCATCGTTGGTGATTAAATACAAACCGCGCATAAAGAATAACTCTAGGCAAATACTAAAAATTTAAAACATTATAGGACAAAGCCTTGGAAGAACACATTCATAATTAGTATGAAAACACCTTTTGGCATGTTATGTACAGTAAATGCATAAAGGATTCCCTCTTCCATTAAAGTACAGTCAATAATTTTGTATAATCTCAATTATATTAAATAGATGCGTTTAATTATTTGATTCAGTACTTAATTCATGATGTTTGATAACTTCATCAATAATCAATCGTAAAACTTGCCGGCAACTAATGGACTTAAATAGCTTCATCAGAAAGTTTTTTAAAATTAACAATTTGATTGTTTTCTCTTTCAGAGATCTACTGAGTGTAACTCAGATTAAGTCTTTAATTTTACTAGTTTTATTAGTTTAGTTAAAGCGCTCGGATAGTATCAAAATGAGTGAAGCACCAATATTATCAATACATTTTCTTAATTCATTCAATTTTATAAAACGTTTTCATATAAATTAATTTTATCATTCATCATAAGCCCCCATTATTTATTCTATTGATGGCTCGCTCTAATTCATCATAATGATGAATACTCTCATCTGTAATTGCTTTTTTTAGTATTGTATTTGGGTGAAAAAAAATAGTTTTCATACCAACATTTTTTGCACCTTCTATATCAGCTTTAGGATTGTCACCAATAAAAATACAATCAGAAGGTGTACAATTTAACTGGTTACAAGCGTAAGCAAATATTTTTTTATCGGGCTTTCTTAAGCCAATCGCTTCTGAAACTATGATAGTCGAGAAATATTCGGTAAGACCTAAAGCATAAAAATTATGTTCCTGAAATGGGCTTTTTCCATTGGAGACTAACCCAATCTTATATCCCTTTTGATAAAGATCTGAAATGACTTTTTGGACGTCATCAAAACCAATTGAAAATTTATTGAAATCAGTAATGTAAGAATTAAGTAATTCATCAACAGTAAATTTTTTTATATTAAAATCTTTGATTAATTGACTGTAAACGATATCTTTCCAAACATTTCCATTATCATCCAATTCAATAAATTTTTTTATAAATGCATCTTTTAGTTCTTGTGGTACTAATTGGAAAAAATTTACTTGCCAACTTATAAAACGAATAAGTGACTCATTCCTATTCAAAATAGTTTGATCCAAATCAAACAGAAGTATGTTTCGCATTAAAAATACTCACTCTCATAATAAAAGTTCTATATATAGTTCATCTTCTTTTTTTTCAGTATTATTTAAATTAACATAATATGTATTATATGCGGTTTATCAGAATAATACCGTTAACTCATCTAACTGAATACGTTAATTTTTTATTTAATCCCAATATTTATAATTTGGATTTATTCATTGGATGTTAAGCCTCTCCAGCTATCATATAATCATATTTTTGTGTAGCTTTCTTAAAACATTTCATGACAAAAAAAGCCCAGAATCTGCTGAGCTTTTTTAACAATATATAAATTTAGCTATCAATTTTATCAAATTTACGATCTTTCAAACTCAAGTTTCCGCGCAAAATATCCGATAACATTCTCCAGTCTGAAATAAAGCTATACAACGGTTGTTTAAAGCTTGCTGGCTTATTTTTTTCAAAAACAAAATGCCCCACCCACGCGCATGCGTAGCCTGAAACTAATCCGTAGACCAGATATTTAGCTTTACGCTGACGAATCGCTTGAGTAAAAAAATAAATACCGATTGAGCTACCTGCTGCATGTAAACGACGACTCATAATGCTGCGGTGTTCAGTCAAATAAAAACGATAAAATTCTGAGTAATTCTTGATGGGTAATTGAAATTTAGCTTCTTCTTGCGATGAAGATGGCTCTACATAAGCATTCATTGTTGTATTCCTGTCCTTTTTTTGACCACCATAATTCAAAAAATCGCACTTGAAAAGCTTATCTTACAAATATTGTGATTAATCATTCATTCAAGTAAATGTAAGTGAATTGTCAAGATTGTGGTTCTAACTGAATCAGTTACAATCCCCTTTAAATTAAAAGGCAATCAAATGTCTTACTTCTACGAAAATGATTGATCGATTAGGAAAATCACATGCTTGAAATTGAATTAAAGTTTCAGATCCCAGAAGCTCGACGGAATGCGATTTTAAAAGCAATCGATCCAAAAAAGTCTGAACTCATTCAAATGCAAGCAAAGTACTATGACACTCCAGATCGCCTACTCTCTCAGCATGGGATAGCCATTCGACAACGTCTTGAAAATACCAATTGGGTTCAAACCCTAAAAGCGACGAAAAGTAAAAGCCATTTACACCGTTTCGAACATAATCATGATTTAGGTAATCTTGAGGCTGCACCGAATTTAGATCTATCTATTTATTCAGATGATTCCGAAGCTTATGAGGTCTTAAATGACGCATTGAAAGGTGATTTTGACCAATTAGTCTTGCAGTTTGAAACAGACATTCAACGTACAGTTCGAGTGATTAGCTTTGAAGATGCCGAGATTGAAGTGAGTCTAGATATTGGCGTTGTACGATCAGATGATCGAGAACATGAGATTCATGAAGTAGAGTTTGAACTCAAACAAGGAAAAGTTGAAACATTACTAGCGTTTAGTTTTGAGTGGGTCAAAAAATATCAACTTTGGCTAGACGTTCGAAGTAAGGCTGAGTTTGGTAATTTATTGGTTTCAAATTTAGTTGTAAGCCCAGCGCGAACTGAAAAAGAATGGATCGTTGCAAAAAAAGAAAGCGCAGAAAAAACGATTCGAATGATGATCGGTCACCATATGCAACATTTGCTGCCGAATATTGCTGCGATTTCTGCGGAAGTGGCTGAACAGGAACACATCGAACAAGCACATATTGCTTTGAACTATTTGTTTTTAAGTCTATCTATTTTTAAAGACTGGACATCAAAGAGCACAGATAAATGGGCACATCAGTTATCTGCATTTAAAAGTCATTTTGAAAACCTAAAACATTATGAGCATATGCAACACACCTTAGGTGCTATTCTGCAAAACCCTAAAACTGCTGAAATGCTCAGCAAAGATGTGCTCTACGCCCGAGAAAAATTAAATAACTTAGTCAAATCTACCCAAAACGTTCAACACTATCTTGAACTTTTGAGTTTTAGTTTAGGCAATTCCAAGAAGGTGCAAACCCAAGACCTCAAAACCTATGCTCAAAATACGCTTCAACAGCAGTATAAAGTTTTACAGGAATGTCTGAATGAAGCTGATCCTTCTAACTTTGAAAGTCTTGACCAATTGGCAATACATTTAAGTGAATTAAAATTCAGTTTCCCAGTCTTAACACAAATTTTTGATGTGAAGAATTTACAAAAATACGGCAAGGCGCTTAATGATGCACATTATGCAGCTGAACAATATCAAGTATTGTCTTCCTCATCATCCTACTTACAGCAAACAGAATTAGAAGCCAGTGACTGGTTCGCCTTAGGTTGGTTGACGGCAAAGCAAGAAATTTACGCTGAAAAACTTTTGGAAGCGACTGAACAATTCTTAGTAAGCAGAAAATTTATCAAGTCATAAAATTCAAGTCAGAACTTTTCGTCAGTGAGAAGTTCTGACTTAAAAATGATCCCAAGTTTGCATCGCCATGTGTACAACGCTTTCCAATTGTTCAAAAGTTGCGCCATCACGTGCTTGTAAGCTTAGTCCTTGCAAAATCGTCATATAATAATCTGTCATTGCCTGAATATTAGTTTGTACACTAATTTCACCTGAAGCTTGGGCAGCTAATAATTTTTCTAGTAAATTCGATTTAGATAGCTGTCTTTTTTGCGAAATTGATTGTTGTATTTGTTGATTTTGAATCGAACAGTTCATTGTCGACACGACCAACATACATCCTTTAGGTTTGTCTTCTTGCACCAGTCGTTTTAGATTTTCAATCAAATAGAGTTCCATTGCTAATTTTATGGAATGTGCCTGTTTAAAAATCATTTCCATCGAGCATGATTCGTGCCTGAGATAATAGTCAATGCAACGATTAAAGAGCTCAGATTTATCACCATACGTACTATAAAGACTAGGTGCAGTGATTCCCATGGCGAATGTTAAATCACTCATTGAAGTGGCTTCATAACCGTATTTCCAAAATAGTGTCATGGCTTTTTCAAGTGCTTGTTCTTCATTAAAACACTTAGGACGTCCACGCCCCTTTGATATTGATTTGGCACTATCCATTTGATTTATTGGCTTTGAACTTTCCTGCATATTCAACCCAATTAATTTTATAATGATCATTAATAAATTAATTGACCCAGATCTTAAATTCAAATATTTTATTTCTATAACAATCATTATGAAATTATTTTCAAGGAGCGTTGGTCAATGAAATCCGAATCTCATCTGACTGAAACCGCTGTTAATTCTCCATCTCCTACAAAAAATCAAGGAAATTGGTTTGCTGTTATAACACTTTCTATCACCGCTTTTATATTAGTGACCAGTGAGTTTCTCCCTATTGGTGTGCTCAATGCAATCGCACTAGATCTCAACATTTCAGTCGGTACTGCTGGCCTGTTCATTACCCTTCCAGGCGTGATGGGTGCTTTCGCAGCACCGCTTATCTCGGTCTGGGTGAAGCAACTTGATCGACGCTATTTATTAATCGCACTCACAGCGGTCATGGTCATTGCAAATTTCATTACGAGCTATTCAGAAAGTTTCACTTGGATTCTATTGAGTCGCTTTTTCTTGGGTATCGCGATAGGCGGATTCTGGGCAACTGCAATCGCCTTAAGTGGTCGTGTTGCACCTCCTCACCTACCCATCGCCAAAGCAACAGCTATCGTCATGGCTGGCGTGACTCTGGCAACTGTGCTGGGTGTTCCGGTTGGAACATGGCTAAGTGAAATTTACGGTTGGCGTAATGCCTTTATGATCACCTCGGTGATTGGTGCCATTATTCTGTTTTTTGAAATTAAATTCCTACCGAAATTACCGCCGACTTCAGCTATTCAATATAGCGATCTACCCGCATTGTTTCGAGATCCAAAAGCTCGTAAAGGGTTAATCATTGTTTTATTTATCGGATTAGCGCATTTTTCAACATACAGTTACTTGGCGCCTTTCTATAAAAATGAAGCAGGATTTGATGGTTCAACCATCAGTTCTTTACTTCTTATTTATGGAGCAGCAGGCTTCGTAGGCAATGCATTCTCCGGTTATAGCAGCAATATCAATGTCCGCTATACGCTTTTTGCTGTTGCATTGTGTTTAGCAATCGTATTCCTTACATTCCCTGTTTATGCCAAATTCTTAACTGGTGCATATATTCTTACAGCATTATGGGGTTTTGCTTTTGGTGCCTTTCCTACGACAGCCAATATCTGGATGTTTTTACATGCGCCACATGCGGTTGAAAAAGGGATGCCTCTTTTTGTCAGTATGTTCCAAATCATGATTGCAGCAGGCGCTTTATTTGGTGGTTTTATGGTAGATCACTTCAATACCAGTACCTTAATTTACAGTGTATTGATTTTTATTTCATTAGCTGTAATTGCTGTATTCACTCATAGTCGAGGATTGAATAATCCTAAAGCTCAGCAATGTACATCAATTAATTGAGTTGAGTTGAGTTGAGTTGAGTTGAGTTGAGTTGAGTTGAGTTGAGTTGAGTTGAGTGTAATTTTTTACGCTCAATTCTTAAATAATTCTATGAAATATAAACTCATTTCGTTGAGTGAAATCAATTTAAGAAATTAACGCGCTAAATTCTCAACCATCATTCAAATCGATCAATGCACCAATTCGGTGACATTTGCACAAAAATGATGAATTTTTTCATGAAAAATCCGTTAATCACTCCTCCATATTATTAATTATACCTAAATTATATATTTATCATTATTTATTAGTTGGCATACAAAATGCATTCATTATGATGAGTCTATCGTTTAACGCTAGTTATTCGATTTACTTGAAAATAAAATCAAACATGAATGGTGAATACAATGAATAATTCAAATCCAACAACTTTAAAAGAACTTACATTAGATGAAATTGAAGCAGTATCTGGTGCAGGTTTAGTGACTAATTTGCTTGGTACTGTCGGCTCTCTTGTAGGATTAAAAGATCCTTTAGTGAAAATTGGCACTGGCGTAAATGAAACACTTAATGGAACAATTGATTCACTAGGATTAGGTGTATTAAAAGGTGTTGTAGACACCTTGATTTAATTTTAAAAATCTTATGAACAATAGACTTTTTAATCTTTCAAATCACTCATCAAAAGGCTCATGAATGAGCCTTTTGATTGATATCCTACAAGATTTTGAACTAGAATGCTCTATACATGGATTGTTCAGCAATACAATAATTTTCCTCTATTTATGGCATCTAAGTTCGGGGTTAATGTGAATTCTTCCGATGAGAAGCTTACTCAACCATAAGATTGGTAAATTCTGCTGCTAAACTTATATACATTCATCCCCTAAAAATACACATCAAAAGCTGAACTTTTCTCACTTTGATTAAGTCATTATTTTAAAAAGTAGCAATTTCATACTCGATAATTTTCATTATATTGATAAATTAAATATTTAATTTTTAAAGGTGCGAACTTGAAGACAATTGGTTTATTAGGTGGAATGAGTTGGGAGTCGACTGATTTGTACTATCAACAAATCAATAAGATGGTTCAAACGAAACTTGGCAAGTTACACTCTGCTAAGGTTATTCTTATTAGCGTTGATTTCGCTGAAATTGAGGAGTTACAACGCAAAGGATTATGGGAAGATGCAGGAATCTATTTAAGAGATCAAGCCATACGATTAGAAAAAGCAGGTGCAGATGGCATAGTACTTTGTACAAATACAATGCACAAAGTAGCAACTTATATTGAGGAATCAACCAACATACCATTTATTCATATAGCAGATGCGACAGCCATGGAAATCATGAGCCAGAAAATTACAAAAATTGGGCTGCTTGGTACTGCATTTACGATGGAACAAGATTTTTATAAAAGCAGATTGGAGGAAAAAGGACTTAAAGTAATAACACCTAATAAAGCGAGTAGAAAAATTGTTCATGATATTATTTACAACGAATTATGTTTAGGCATAATTAGCGAAGCTTCGCAAAAGAAATATATTCATATTGTCGAAGAATTAATATCTTCTGGCGCTGAAGGAATCATTTTAGGATGCACTGAGATTTGTATGCTTATAGGAGATCTAAAATTCTCAGTCCCTCTATTTGATACAACTTCTATTCATGCGCAAGCAGCTGTAGATTTTGTATTATCATAAATATTTCATAGCATAAAAATCATTCAGATCATGCAAAAAAATATTTAACTGACATCAAAATCTATCATCAAGTACATGAATCGTTGCTCAAGACTAAATTTAATCAAATAAATACATATTTTAAAAAACGCTTTTTTTGATTGATATTCATGCCACAACAATCATCATTTAATCCTCATCGATAGAATTTAGAATGATGTTGAAATCAATAATTTCATCTGCGATTTCTGTCGCCATACGTTCATGAGAAATCATAATGACCGTTTCAACTCGCTCTTGAATAATTTTTAAAATTTTCGAACTTGTTTTCTCATCTAAGGCTGCTGTAGGTTCATCTAAGATCAGAAGCTCTGGTTTTTTTAATAATGCACGAATGATGTTTAATCGTTGTTTTTCACCACCAGAGAAGTTTTTATAAATTTCTTGTATATCATCGTCTAACTCAATTTGATTTTTTTCCAGCAAATGGAGTAAATCAAACTCTTTTAGCCAATGTTTAAGCTCCTCATCAGAATATTTGATCTCAGTATTTTGAATCAAATTTTGTCTTAATGAGGTTGAATATACGATCGGAGTTTGGCTGACCACAGCAATCTGATCAAATATCTTTTCTGAAAATACTGAAGTGATCTCTAAATTTCTAAAGAATAGCCGTCCAGATTTGATCTTTTCTATTCCCACCAAATAATTGAGGAAACTTGATTTTCCAATACCTGTTCGCCCCTGAATTAAATATATTTTTCCACACACGATGTCTAAATTAAAATTTTCAATCGTCTGCTGACCTAGATCAAATGACACATTTTGAAATGAATACGCCACCTCACTTTCTTTCTGTTCCTCAGCTGTTAGATCATTCGTACTGAATGACTCATGTTCCAATTCAAAATATTCTAGGTACTGATCAATAGCCACAATATGACCTTTCAAATGAATGATATTTTGAGACATCATCATTAAAGGAATGGTTAAACCTATAATATAGGTACTGACTAAAACAAAATCACCTGAACTAAAACTTTGATATTCAAACATATAGACTGATAAAACCATGAATACCAAAAGAAAAAATGACACAAATAACAGTTGATATATCATGAGATACTGAAGTTTTTTATAGGTATCCTGAGTCTTTATTTTATAGTCATCGATTCTGCGGCTAAACTCTTCAAATTCGTAATATTTCGAATGACTGAGTTTGATATCATAACTTTGTTGGAGTTTTTCAATCACAAATTGATTCAGTTGATTTCGAGCACCATACATAATCGTAAAGATATCTTGTGTCTTAAAGGTAATGATGAGCGATAAAGCAACTGTACAAGCTGAGAATACGAAAAAATACACACCAAATTCAAGATTGATCGTATTTCCGAGCACATACACCATACCTAAGATTTTAAATACCGTAGGTACAATGACAAAAAATATAGTAAAAATAATTGTACCAAGTGCTTCGCTGCCACGAATTAAATTGGCATTAAATACACCGATATCTTGTTGACGTTGATCTTTTAATTTCAAATCTAGAAAATTAAATACACCAGCTTTAAGCATGGATGCATCAACATTTCTGATCATCATAGACATGGCAAAATTATTTACATTCTTCATCCCTTCATTGATAAACCAAGCAAGTGCATAAGCCACGGCGAATAAATAGAGCAGATGAATTTGAAAAAAGTCTTGAATCGAATAGTAATGATCAGGCTCACTGGTCTGGTCAATCAGCAGCTTAAACAAATACGGTAAACCAACACTTGTACCAATAATTAAAATTTGAAGTATGGCTAAAACGAAGAACACACTTAATCCATTTTCATCATGTTGACGAAATAACATCCACGCCTTTTTAAATTGTTTAATCTTTTCAGTCATCATTCTTGAAATTAGTTATTTTTTGTGATGACTATTTTAAACAATACTAATCAATAAGTTTGGATATGGATCGTAGAAGCTTTGTTCTTATATGGTAGCTAATCGTTGATTCTAATGTCTAAACTAAGTTCAATCAGTCCAACTAACGATATTTACCATAAATACGCCACGTGTTGTTATCAGCCAATGGATCGCTATATGAGTCATTTCGTTGCTTACGTGGTTTATCGCGAGCATCAACCAACTCGAAATGAGGCTCAACACTTAAGACAATACCATTTACATAAAAACGTGTTCTCGTATATTCACTTTGCCCATGCTGAAATACATAAGTTCTTAAATCTATAAATTCGCGATGCGCAACTAATGCAGCAGTGTCATCATGATCCAACCAACGACTCATTGCCAAAACTTGTTCAGGTTCAAATTGTCCACACTTCTCTAATACACTAGCAATACCACGAAAAGTCTTTGATTCCTTTGCACGTGTTTTGTTAATGCGAATTCGGTCTACATGAAAATAAAACAGCGGTAAATTTAGATGACTCGGTAAATGAATGGCATCTAAAACCTCATCTTCCATAAAAGGTTGAAATAAATCTTGTGCCCTTTCGATTAGACCTGTCCACTGCTGGTAATAAGCAGCTACTTGCTCTTTGCTTCCATAATAAATGGGAAGACCTTCGACATTCGCAAGATCAACAGGTGGCCAAATATTCTGTCTCAGTAACGCAATATCACTTTTTAAACTTTGAACTGCGATAGCATCTTGCATAGAAAAGCTCATAAAAAAATTACTTAGGCTATTTTTAGATTAAGTGAAAGGTTTAGTTTATGCAAGCCTTTGCCTATAATAGTGCTTGAATTAAGTTATTTATTAGGAACAATTCATGGTTCAAAAGATTCAAGCGACTGATGTCACTGAAGAAGAAGCATTGAATGCGATTTTCTTCGAACGTGCTGATGAATTTATTAAGCAAGCCAATGAATTTTGCCGTGTTGAAAAAGGTTCTACTGTTAAACCAGCTGATGCTCGTGGTCAAGTCAGTGCTGCGATGCTATTTGGTACTGCTCGTTTTAACACATGGGTTGCTGCCAATAACTTTAAAGATGGCAATGAAATGCGTGATGCTAAAGAACAAGTGATGTCTTATATCATGCAACAGTTTCATATGATGCTTGAAGATAATTATGACGAATACTGCGAGCAGTTTGAAAACTATCTTCGCTTCCGTCGTAATGAAGAGTTTCATGCAAATAAACATGACCACGAACATTAAATAGATTTGCATTGTGTGCATTGAGCCTCCTTTAGGGGGCTTTTTTAATGCTTAAAATCTAATATTCAAACGAAAATGCAATTCAAAAATTGATCAATTTCTCGTATGTTATTCTTATTGATGACTCAACTAAGGATAGCGATGAATCAACTCAACTTTCCCATTGTCGATGCACATATCCATCAATGGGATCCTTATCACACGCCGCACGCTGCCGCTTTAGCTGTTAAACTTTTTGGAAAACATCCAAAAATCTTGGATAAAGTCGTTCGTCTCGTAAAACCTAAAGATTTAATAGAGACAGTAGGACTTACAGATTACATCACAGCACCCTATTTACCAGCGGATTACCACAAAGACATTGGACACTATACTGTGAGCCGTGTTGTACATGTCGAAGCCAGCTGGCATCATCAAAAAGGGACTGGCGTTGTAGAAGAAACGCAATTTATTCAGCAGCTTCCTTTTTCTCAAGAAAACATCAAATTGGCTGGAATCGTTGCAACAGCTGATCCTCGTGAAAGTAATTTCAAAAAAATTCTTAAAATGCATAAAAAGGCATCTCGGCATTTTCGTGGTATTCAAAAAATGGCTGCACATCATGAAGATCCTGGAATTCATGCATGGAACGATGATCCCCACCTCTACACTGATCGAAAATTTTTAAAAGGTTTTGAAGCCTTAGCCCAGTACAATTTAAGCTTTGATGCTTGGGTTTATTCTAGCCAGCTTAAAGATGTTATTGCTTTGGCAAAACGTTTTCCTGAGACTTCGATTGTCTTAGACCATTTGGGCACACCAGCAGGTTTATTTGGCCCAGTAGGTAAACACACAGGAATCACCCAAACTGCGCGAGACAATATCTATTTCCACTGGAAAGAAGATCTTGCAGAATTAGCTCAATGTCCGAATGTATATACAAAAATGTCTGGACTCTTCATGCCTGTTTTAGGTCATCAATTTCATACACGACGAACACTAGCATCTAAACAACAAATCATTGAATTGGTCTCTCCTATGATTATTCATGCTTTACAATGTTTTGGGCCTTATCGTGTCATGTTTGCATCCAACTTCCCGATGGATAAAGTGAGCACATCACTCACAAATATCATTGATGCCTTTAGCGACATTGTCGCTACCTATAATTCAGATGTTGTTGAACAGATATTTTGTAAAAATGCGCAGCAATTTTATAAGCTTTAAAAAAAAGGCTCATTCACAATCGAATGAGCCTTTTTGAATCGTACATTGTGGTTCTAAGTTTTAGGCTTTGAAATCATTTCAGGTTGTGGTTTACCATACTGATCTGCCATAACTTCAACCAAAAACTCAGGCTTAATATATTTTTTGATCACTGCATCTATATCTTTCTTCGTCAGTTTTGCAAATGCCTGATCTCGCTCTAGTCTTGAAAGCTGTGTTTTATTTTGTTCAAGCTGGCTGTTCAATCCACGATGAATACGGCGCTCATCCTCTAAATTCGTGACACGCTGTTTCATAATATTGGCTTTAGCCGCTTCAAGCTCTTGCTCCGTCACACCATTCTTTAATAAGTCAGTAAATACTTTATGCACACCTTGAGAAACTTGGGCTGATTTTCCTGCTGCATAATTAGCACTTACACCTAGAGCACCAGCATTGATAAAATTATCCAAACTCAGACTACTACCAAAGCTGTAAACCAACGCATTTTTTTCACGTAACTCCATGGCAAGACGTGATGATAATTGTGACTCGCCTAGAATATGGCTCAACACATATAATGCTTCTGCATCAGGATGATTATTACCCACGGGAATGGCAATAACCGCTTGATAATTACCAAATTGACGCTGTTCAGCCAGCGCATGAACTTTTTGAGCAGGATAATCTATATGACTGCCCTGCAAACGTTGGTATGGTTCTTTTGTCTTAGACTGACCTAAAGATGAATTCAAGTATTTCAGAATGGCTTTGTCATCAAAATCTCCTGTCACCGATATTTGACCATTTTGAGTTGTAAAATACTTTTGGTACAAAGCTTTAATTTGATCATTGGTGATGGTTTGAATTTGCTGTTTTGCTAACTCAGGTTCAAAATGATATCGCAAATCACCTGGTTCATATCGCTCTACGATTCTAGCAATAGTCAGTCCTGCAACAGTTTCAGGCTCTGTATATGGTCGATTTAATGACGATAATGTTTGCGATTTGATGAGGTCAAACTGACTTTGCTCAAATTTCGGATTATTCATAACGTCGACAATAAACTTGAAGAATTCTGGAAATTTTTCTTTCTTCGCAGATACGTTAATCACAATACCATTATCAACAGCTGAAGCAGATGCTCGACCACCCGCCTCGATTGATTTGTCTGCAATATCTTGCAGGCTATATTGCTCAGATGCTCTCAATAGCAAATAAGACATAAAGCCTAGTGCTTCACCTTGATGCTTGAGTGATTGTGCTGTCCCGAAATTTAAAGATATCGATGCGTAAGTTTTGTCATCGCGTGTTGACGTTGGGAATAGTGCATAATGCATCCCATTTTTCAAAATACCACGCTTGATTTTTTTCTCTAACTTTTCAACATACTGTTTGGAATTTTTTAAGTGCTCAGCCACTTCAGCCTTATACACAGCTGGGTCTTTTAAAGGCTCTTCTTGAGTTGTTACTTGATCTAAAGTTTTTGAATCTTGTTCATTAGCGTCTAGCTCGAGTGCCTTTTTTTGATCCTCAGGCGTAGGTTGTATGTCTCCCGAAATGCGATGCTCAGCAACCAAGAATTGATTTATTGCTTGATTAACTTGATCGACATTTAAACTTTGTATCTCTGCTTGATCTTTAAAATATTTTGCCCAATCCCCATTGGATGAAACCACATAATCACTAATGAAACCGCCCACAGAAGAAGCATTGGTCATCATGCTCTCTTGACCATTTTTAATCATGTTTTTGACACGATTTAATTCTGTTTCATTAAATTGATGCTTTTTCTCAATTCCTTTCTCTAGAGAAAGGGCAACTTTTTTCTCGTCGTGATTAGGAGCATACACTGCCCCCATAAAAACAAGATTAAAATCCGGTGTTAACCATGTCGTCGATTGAACCTGTGTAGCCGTACCTGTTTCTACAATATCTTTGTACAAATGACCACTAGGTTGTATTGTAAATAAATAAGGTGCTAAAGCGAGTGCAGTCTGTGTTTTTTGCTGGGTGCCATTGAGATAAATATTGTATTTGCCTAAATCACTTCCCTTTTGCACGATAAATTGACGATCTTTGATCTTGGTCGAATCAAGCATTGGAACTTTGGTTGACTCAGGAATTTGACGCGCAGGAATTTGATTAAAATTTTTATCCACTGCTCTCAGAATATCCGCTCTATCAAATTTACCTGCAATCACTAGAACTGCATTATTCGGTGCATACCATTGTCGGTAAAATTGATTCAGTTCCTTCATGTTGATTGACTGAAGCTCAGTTAAATCACCAATCGGTAGACGACCTAGATACTGATTTCCGTAAGCAGATTTCCAAATTTGATCCATCAATACTGAAAAAGGTTGATCCATTCGAACCTCACGCTCTCGTTTTACGATTGCGATTTCTGACGGAACAAATTTTTCCTGAAGTACGAGCTTATCCATTCGCTCTGCCTCCAGATACAACATTTCATCAATGGCTTTTTTTTCTGGACGGATGACACTCATATACTGGGTAGAATAGTAGTCAGTCATCGCATTACTCATAAGCGTATGCTGATCTAGACGACGTTGAAACTCATCTCCTTTTACATTTTCTGTGCCTTTAAACGCGAGATGCTCAAGTAAATGTGCTAAACCACCTTTACCTTGTGGGTCATTCAAAGCTCCCGTTAAATACACCATATTCATAAAAATTTTATTTTCTTTAGGTATTGGTGCCAAAATTACCCGTAAACCATTTTCTAGTTTGTATTCTTCAATATTTTGTTCAGTCTTGACCAAAACAGGTTGTGCTAAACCGCTAGAACTGACCGCAACGATCATTAAAGTAAGTGAAAGTTTTTTAAAACGAGTTAGCATTGTTCTTCCAATTATTGATATAAAAAAATTGATCACACGCCTGACAAGGGTATGATCAATAGGGTTTATGCTTTAAAGGTAAATTTCAGCTTTCATATAAAGTTTGGCATAGCCAGAAATTTCAATTCTTTGATTCTCTTTAAGTTGGCAATACAACACGCCACCTCGTTCTGAGCTTTGAAAAGCAATAAGTTCTGTTTTATTCAATTTCTCAGCCCACAAGGGTGCTAATCCTGTATGCATAGAACCTGTTACAGGATCTTCATTGATGCCTTTATGTGGTGCAAAATAACGTGCCACATAATCATATTGTTCTGATGCTGCAGTTATAGCAATATCGGGATGATCGGATGCTGTAATACAAGTACTAACCTCATATGCTTCAGCAATTGCATTAATATTGGCAAAATTAGGTTTGGCATCAAGCACATCTTGTTCACTTTCCAAGACTAAAATATAAGCTTGTTGATTTAGATAAATTTCCTTGATTGGACGATCAACCACTTCTTTTAATAACTCAGGAAACTCTTCAGTTAAATGAGGGATTCGAACAGGGAAATTCATTGTAATTTTTCCATCATCTTGTCGAGTGATGGTAAAAATTCCTAAATCTTTGACATGAAATTTAATTTTTTTCGCTTGAGTATACTCATTAAAAAGTACATAACTGCTCGCTAAAGTGGCATGACCACAAAAATCGACTTCAACTTTAGGTGTAAACCAACGGATTTCATAATTTTCATCATCAATAATTTTAACAAAAGCCGTTTCAGCCAAATTATTTTCAAATGCAATATTTTGCATGAGTGATGTATCAAGCCATTCTTCACTGACCACTACAGCTGCAGGATTCCCCTTAAACAACGCTGTAGTAAAGGCATCAACTTGATACATTTTCATAAATACACCCTAATATTTCCAAACTTCTAATTGAGAATAATAATCTTTTATCATTTCAAATCATAGATTAATTTCAATCTTGACTATAAATTATTGCTTCACAAAGATTCGTTCATAAACTGTATATTTCTAATGATCTTCCATAAAAAAACCCTCACATGAGGGTCTTTTGCTATTTACGCTTTTTGAGCGCTTTCTTTAAATCTTTTAACTTAGATTCATGCTTAGAAATTTTCTTAAGTCTCGATTTAATTTGATCTTTTAAATCTTTAATTTTTAACTTGGACTTATTCGCCATATCTTATCTTCCTCGTGTCATTCACTTTAAATTGTTAATGCTTGAATTTACTGACAAGAATGGGCATTCATCCCTAAATTCCCATTCAATTCATGATTAATGGATTAACGATTTTGTTGATCTAAATCAGATTGCTGTTGTGATTGTTGACGGGACTGTTGCTGATTCTGCTGCTGTTGATCTTGTTGCTGTTGCTGCTGATTGGGTTGCTGTTGATGTGGCTGTTGACCTTGTTGACGTTGCTGGTGATTTTGTTGCTGTTGCTCATTTTGATCTTGATTGTATTGATTACTCATTTCATATCTCCATGATTATCAGATTTTGATACTGATCTTGAATTCTTTTTCACTTGAATTAGACCAATACAAATAACCATAACCCTTTTGCACGAAACTGCGAGCATAGAGCTGTATCAAAATACTGCATCGTAACTTCCATTGTGTAAGCTATTTAAATTTCAGAGGATTAAAATTGATATATGTTACGAGGCTTACAAGGCTCTCTCATTTGTTTACTTGTATTAACGAGACTTATTCCTCTGGTTTTAAATCTGGTTTTAAATATGGATATGGATTTGTAGCACCACTCGTTAAATAAATCCCATAATGTAAATGTGGAGGTGTATTGATCGCATTGCCAGTATTTCCCACATATCCTAATACTTCACCGACTTCAACCCAGTCACCTTCTTGGATGTGTGCTGCATATTCATCTAAATGTGCATAGTAATGGCGACTTAACTGAGGTCCTACCACCCAGATGACTTTACCTCCCAAACTATTTGTGCCGATACGACTTACAATTCCTTGTGTTGTACTCAATACAGGCGTACCTCGTTTGGCAAAAATATCAATTCCTTGATGTGTACGACCATTTGAACGTGCTGCCCCCCAAGTATCTGCTATTTGAGTTACTTTGACTCCTTCAACGGGTATCGCCAACGGCTCTGTCAACGCTTGCTGTTGAAGTTTCCAGTATAAATATGGATATTGTATTCCTGCTGTTGCGCCTGAATTTGGGGGCTGACAAGCAGTAAGCATCCAACTGATTGCAATGAGTGATCCGATAATCCTTTTTTTCATATACAACCTAACATCTTAAATTGAGTTAAATTTTAGCGTCTGATCGACGTTTGCATTGTATTGTTTAAATTAAAAGCACTTGTCAGCAACCAATAAAAGCCTGCTTATACCGATTAAATCGTCAGAATTACATATTTTTTTTGATCAATACGATACTTTCTTTTTTGAATCACGCATAATAGTCACCAATTCCCCGATTTATTTTGTTTGACTTCAATGATCGAATCCTCAGATCAATTCAGGATGTTCATAAATTCTTGATAAGTCAGACCTTTCACTATTTGCACATTATTGAAGTTTTTATATGAAAATCGTCATTCTCAATAAACCTTATGGCGTTCTCTCCCAGTTTCGTAAAGACGAAGCGCATATGACAATGTCTGATTTCGTTGACGATCCGACTTTACGTCTTGCTGGACGTTTAGACATGGACTCTGAAGGTCTAGTGTTTTTAACCGACCATGGTGGTTTAAATCAGTACATTACCAACCCTGCCAATAAGAAATTTAAAACTTATTTGGTTCAAGTTGATGGTGATGTGACTGAAGAGGCTTTAGAACAGCTTCGTAAAGGTGTAGAGCTTAAAGACGGTATGACTCTACCCGCAAAAGCTGTAAAAGTTGAACAGCCTGAGTGGTTATGGGATCGTGATCCTCCTGTTCGTTTCCGTGCTTCTGTACCTACTTCTTGGGTTGAAATTTCGATTTGCGAAGGTCGTAACCGCCAAGTTCGACGTATGACTGCAGCAGTAGGTTTCCCAACTTTACGTCTTATTCGCACTAAAATTGGATCAATAGACTTAGTACAGATGGGTCTTGAATCTGGCGAAACTAGAGAAATTGAACCATTACTTTATCCTGACTTTCAAAATGTTCCTGCAGAAGAGCCATACCGCTCACGCTCTTATGTGAAGAAACCAGGCGGTACAGGTGGCAAGCCGATTAATAAGAAAGTCAATAAAGATGGTACTAAGAAAAAATCGGGTACTAAACGTATTTGGCAAATGGAAGAACATGAGAAACCACGTCGTAAGACCAATGGTACTACTCGCCCAAATACAAAAGCTCCACGTGGACGCGCACGCTAAGCTCAAGCTATTGTATAAAAAGTAAAAGGATGCGATTGCATCCTTTTTTTATACATAAATTAACTTAAATAATCTCTCATTTTAAGTACACTTTTTCGATTATTTGCTTATTGTGAGTTGATACTTATGAAAAAATTTACGCTTGCTCTTTCAGGTTTTGCATTTTCAACATTCACTTTGGCAAATCCTTTAAGTGTTCATGTGCTTAATCAAGAAACTGGTCTTCCATCCTCAAATATTGCAGTTACCCTTGAAGCGCAGCAGGGTGAAAAATGGGTAAAGCTCAACGAAGCTAAAACGGATGAAAATGGTCGTATCAAGGCTCTATATCCAGCTGAAACAGATCTTCAAAAAGGTGTTTACAGAGTAACTTTTAAAACGGGTGACTGGTTTAAAGCAAATAACAAACGTACTTTCTTCCCAGAAGTGCCAGTGGTTTTTGTGATTGATGGTAGTTTAGATCATTACCATATTCCGTTGTTATTAAGTTCATATGGTTATTCAACCTATCGAGGGAATTGATTCTCTTCCGATAATTGATACATGATTTTCATTATTTATTCGAATATCAAAGTAATGTTGCGATTGAAATTTATTTCCATATATATCTTCAAAATTAATAATTAGTCTGTATGTTAATTCGCAACATTTACTTAAAATCTCTGATTCACCTTTAGATAAATAATTTGAGATCCAAACACTAGTAAAGTCATTAATTCGGTTAAGTTGCTGTAATAGTCTAAGATTGTCAACTCCACCTAACACCTCAACAAAACATGCCTTTTCCTTACCATCATTGAAAATTCTAAACTGAAGTAATGGTGCTTCTTGATATTCTATTTTTGCATTTACCGCATCGATAGGGTGTGGATTTAATCTAATTTTTGACTGAGCTACAACTAAAATTGGTTTCACAGACTCATGTATCGAACTATAATAATTTTCTGATCATCTACTAATCTTTTCTGTTGTTTGACATTCTCTCGTATTTCATCAATTTGAAGCTGTAATGCTTTTTCTTGTTGTTCTAAGGCTTTGGTATTTTGTTCAAGCTGTTTACCTTGCTGAACATAACCAAGAACAAGCCAAAGAAAAGCAATAGGTGCAAAAATTCCAGCAAGTGCATCCCCCAATTCATTGAGAGATACTGGACTTTGTAAGTTAGCAAAAAACCAAATCAACGCAATGACTAAAAGCCATATGACTGTAATTACAATACCCCACACCAAACTTTTCTGATTCATCTTCTGACAATAAAAAACCCATAGCTAAGTATGGGTTTTACATGAATTTTATGACCTAGGCAAATTAAGCTTTAAGCCATTTCTCCACTCTAGATTGATCGGAAACCTTAAGTTCTACTTCAGTGAGTTCACTACCACCTGATTGAACTTCAAATTGCATTAATTCATCACGACGGAAAGCATGCACATTAAAAGTACCTTCCAATTTTGCATACTTGTCGAGTTGTTTAGTGGTCGCCTTCAAACCATCAACTGCGATGATAATATCATGAGCAGAAAGCCCAGCTTTAACACCAGCGCCATCACGACGAGCAGACTGAATTAATACACCTTCAGGTTTATCTACAAGTTTTAAACCAAATGGTAAAGATTTATCATGCTTTAAAACATAGTCTAAGCCAAATTCAGGGAACAATTGATCAAGCGGTAACTCATCCGTGGTATTAATCAAATGATTAATTTGTTCAGACCAATCATCACCTGTTAATTCCTGGCATAATTCATAGATGGTACGTTCATGAACCTGTGTACCCTTTTGCGTATTTTCATACAGCTTACGCATCAATGCATCAAGACTTGAACCTCTTAAACGTAAACCTAAATCTAGACACAGCGCTACTAAGCAACCCTTGTTATAGTAACTTGTGCCAGCATTGTTAGAGTTTTCATCTTGACGATAGAATTTGACCCATGCATCAAAACTTGACTCTGCAACAGTTTGAACAAAACGACCTGGATTTTGCAAATAACGATCGATCTGCGCCTTTAACAACTTCAAGTAAGATTCCTGAGAAATCACACCACTACGCAGTAGAATCAAATCATCATAGTAGGACGTAAAGCCTTCAAAAATCCACAGCAAAGAGGTGTAGCCCTCTTTGTCTAAATCATAATTCACAAAATTTTCAGGGCGAATAAATTTCACCAACCATGAATGAAAATATTCATGGCTACACAACCCTAAGAAACGCTGATAATCAGCGGAAGGTTCAACAGGCTCATTGGACTTAGGTAGATCATCACGTGGAGAAATCAAACTTGTTGAGTTCGGGTGCTCTAAACCACCATAACTGTTACCCGTCGCGATGGTCATAAAAGTGTAGTTTTCAAATGGTGCTGAACCAAACATGGATATTTCTGTCGTACAGATTTTCTCAATATCTTGTTTCATACGTTCGACATTCATCGCATGTTTGCCAGAAACCACAAACTCATGTGGTATACCATTTGCTTCAAAAGCAAAACGAGTTTGATCTGCAAGTTCAAATGGTGCATCAATCAATTCAGCGTAGTTTTTTGCCTTAAGCGTATAGCGACCACGCACTAAACTTTTAGATGCCAATCCTGTAGCGAGTTGGAAATGTTTCAATTCATCTGGCAAAAATAACTCAACTTCTACCGCTTTATCTTCTTGTCCTTCTAAACCTAAACATGCACAAGCAGGATTCACATATAAGCGTGTTTCATCAACATAAGCACCACGTACTGAGAGGTCGTATGCATAGACGTCGTACTCAACCGTAATCAGCTCAAAATCAGTATTAAATAACTGCCACTTATTTTTTTCATTTTTACGAATCTTGAGTATTCGACCATCTTCATCATAGGCACGAACAGACTCAATATGTTTTGAAAACTCTCGAATGAGATAACTTCCTGGAATCCAAGTTGGCAAGCTCAATACTTGAGTTGGTTGAGCAACGAAACGAACAGTAACGTGAATGAGATGCTGACGAAAGTCGTCAAATTCGATCTGATAATGCAACATAATGTCTTAATTGAGAAACTATAGAACCAACTTGTATTTAGATTAGCATTTTTTTACTTGGAGTTGCGCGATTCGTATTAATTGTCTACAAATCTGACTAGAGTTTCAGAAAAAAAAGGCATAGCATGCGGTGTGCTTGATGATCTATGCCATTGGATTGGCTTATATAGGTAAACCCGTTGAAACTCTACTCTGCTCTACTCATAATTTTTAGTTTTTTTATAGTAAATATCACACATGCTTCCTTGTTCGAAGTTGCACCAGAAAGTTTAGAAGCTGAAGCATGGACTGTCTTAGATCCACAATCAGGTCAAGTCATTACTGAACACAATAGCCATGTCCAACGTGCACCAGCTTCGTTAACCAAAATGATGGTGGCTTACATCGCGCTGAAAGACATTCAAGCGGGTAAAATTAGCAAAAATGAAGTTATTACTGCCACACCAGTTGTCAATGTAGTTCAATGGGATGAGTCTCAGATGTATCTGATGCCGACTCAACAAATTACGATTGATCAGCTTTTGGCAGGCTTAATTATCATGTCTGCCAACGATGCTGCTGTCACATTGGCTGAACGAATTTCAGGATCAGTGCCTGCATTTGTTCAACGCATGAATCAAGAAGCCAAAGCACTTGGCATGAAAGATACAAACTTTGCCAATCCCGCGGGCATTACAATGGATATGCACTATTCAACAGCGCATGATTTAGCCGTGCTCGCACAAGCACTCACCAATGAAACACCCGATTACCTTGACTACTCGAAACAGCAAAGTTTTACTTACAATCAGCATTTTCACCGTGCAACGAATATCTTACTTAAACAAGATGCTACTGTTGATGGTTTAAAAACAGGGTTTACTCGTGCTGCAGGCTATAACCTTGCACTTACAGCCAACCGACCAACTCAACAATTTGACCTCAATCAAAGGAGACTTATTGTTGTGGTACTCGGTGCTCAAAGTGGCTTTAAACGCGCTGAAATCGCACATCAACTTTTAAACCTATCCTATGCCTATACACGCAATGAAATTGCAATTAAAAATAAGCAACTAATTGCTGAACTCCCTGTAGTCGCATCTACCTTAAAAAGGTTCAAAGTCGAAACTAAAAAGCCAAGTATCGTGACGACCTCTTTGTATAACGCAAATCAAATGATTGATATGCGTAATTTTGACAATCAAACTCATCGTTTGATTCAAGCAGATGCTTTTGGATTCACTTCAGCTCTTGAGCCTTTACAGCAAACTCAAACGCATATGAACGTCGAGCTACTAACACAATCATTAACCGCACCTATCGCGCAAATTCAGCAGTTGGCACGTATTCATATCTATCAAAATAACAGACTCATTCAAACGGTATTGATTGAAGATGAACTTCAAATTGATGAAGCATCATGGTTTGAAAGTATTTTGAATTGGTTTAAACAATTATTTAGTTTTGGATCTGGCAGTACAAATCAAGCAAAAATCTATCCTTTAAACTGATTGCAGTTTTTTATTGTAAATCTGTAACTTGTAATACAAAAAGAACAATTCTTTTAAAAAAGAGATGGCATATTAACCCCATCTCTTTTTTATTTATGACGCTATAAAAATAGGAATATTAAATGTCGAATCTTCATCATATTGTCATTGTGGGTGGTGGTGCTGGTGGCTTAGAACTAGCAACACAACTGGGTGACACGCTGGGCAAATCGAAAAAAGCAAAAATTACATTAGTGGACCAAAAGCTCACACATATCTGGAAACCACTTTTACACGAAATTGCAGCAGGTACGTTGAGCCCTAGTGATGAAGAAACAAATTATTTTGGTCATGCTGCGAAGCATCATTATGAGTTTGTATTGGGTAAATTCGAACAATTAGATCGTGAAGCCAAGACCATTCAATTGCTCAAACCTGTTGCATCAACCTATGACCAATCGACTGATCATTTAACGCTAAGTTATGACACTCTTATTCTGGCGGTTGGTTCGGTTTCCAATGATTTCAATACTTCAGGTGTGCAAGAACATTGTCACTATTTAGATAATCCAAAACAGGCTGAACAGTTCCAGCAGCATCTACTTCATCTTTATATCGAAGCTCAAAATAATAATGACCATCGTGAGCTGCATATTGGCATTATAGGTGCAGGTGCAACTGGCGTTGAGCTTGCAGCTGAATTAGTTCAAGCCAAACAAAACTTCTTTAAATACGGTCTTAATAAAATTGACCCTAAAAACGTCAAAATTTCGTTAATCGAAGGCGCTGATCGTATTTTACCGGCTCTTTCTGAAAAAATGTCAGACCACAGCACTAAGCAGCTTAAGCGCATGAATGTGGATATTTTAACGTCTAAGCGTGTCGAAAAAGTGGATGCTGATCAAATTTACTTTAATGATGGAAGTTCAATTCCAGCACAATTAAAAGTTTGGGCTGCAGGCATTAAAACTCCAGCAGTGATTCAAAACCTAGAAGGCTTCGAAAAAGATCGTATGGGTCGCTTACACGTATTTGCAACACTCCAAACAAAAGTAGATCCGAATGTTTTTGCTTTCGGTGATTGCGCATACTGTATTTTAGATGCCCGTGAAACAGCTTTAGGACCGCGTGCGCAAGTAGCAAGTCAACAGGCTGCTTTCCTCGTTGATGCAATGAAAGCGCGAATTTCAGGAAGATCACAACCGATGTTCAATTTTTCTGACAAAGGTTCACTTGTGTCTTTAAGTGAGAATAAAGCAGTCGGCGAATTACTAGGTCAGGTCAATGTCCAAGGATTTGTGGCGAAGTCGATGTATGTATCTCTTTACCGACTGCATCAAGCCACGATTTATGGTTATGCACAGGCAGGATTACTCACAGCCAAAGATTTTGTGACCAGAAAAATAGCACCTAAAATCAAATTGCATTGAAAAATCTAAAAGACGCCCCAATGTAATATTTAAGCGTTATAAATTATCGAAACTGCATTTTTTTTAGAAAATTGTCTACAAAAATTGGTTTTCACTTTATGATGTACCCTTAAAATATTTGAATGGATCATTAACATGACAGTTATTGCAAATGACCTTGTGGTTTTATTTAACTATAAATTGACTAATGCAGAGGGTGAAACTCTCGATCAATCTCAAGGTGAACCACTTGCATATTTGCAAGGCGCTGGCAACATTATCCCTGGCTTAGAAAAAGCAATGTTAGGTAAAACGACTGGTGACAAATTCACAGTAACGATTCCTGCTGCTGAAGCTTATGGTGAGTACAACACTGATTTAGTTCAAGAAGTACCTAAACAAATGTTCCAAGGCGTAGACAACATCGAAGCTGGTATGCAATTCCAAGCGCAAACTGATGATGGCGTTCAAATTGTGACTGTTAAAGCTGTTGAAGGCGAAAACGTAATCGTTGATGCTAACTTCCCGCTTGCTGGTCAAGACTTAACATTTGATGTTGAAATCGTTGAAATCCGTGAAGCTACTCAAGAAGAGTTAGATCACGGTCACGTTCACGGTGTAGGTGGTCACCACCACTAAGATCTACGGATTTTAGGACAAAAAGGTGAAGCTCCTGCTTCGCCTTTTTTTTATGCAAAAAATTACAATGCTTAACGATTTAAATGATTCAAATTCTTATAATTTCCTGAGGATATTTGGATATTAATCATATGAATCTCATTTGGTTTCGTCAGGATTTAAGAGTTAGGGACAACACGGCGTTAATGGAGGCAAACCGGCATGGGAATACTTGTGCATTGGTGATACTTTCACCTGAACAATGGAAATTGCATGATGATGCAGTGATTAAAATTGACTTTTATCTTCGCCAACTTAAATCACTTGAAAGTGAGTTAAAGCAATTCAATATCCCACTTGTAGTGGAAATCGTTCCCCAATGGGATGATGTACCAGCTAGATTATTAACTTTCGCAAATAAATATCAAATTACTGCGATACACGCCAACATTGAAATCGGCGTGAATGAGTTACATCGTGATGCACAAGTCCAGACCTTATTAGAATCGCATCAAGTAACTGTCGAGTATTATCATGACCGCACAATTTTCCCACTTGGATCAATTCGTAATAAGACGCACCAGCCTTACCAAGTTTTTGGTGCTTATAAACGTGCATGCTATGAGATCTTGAATATCTCTGTTCCTCAACCACTCCCTGTACCGAAAGTACAGCCTCATGAGCTTATACAACGCTTTCATACCTCCAAAATTCCATCGATACATGATTTTTATCCTGATGCTCAGATTAAATATCAATGGCCTGTTGGAGAATCATATGCACTACAAATGCTCGAGAAATTTGTTGACGAGAATTTAGAGCCCTACAAACAACAACGCGACTTTCCAAACATTGATGCTACCAGTCAATTATCACCGTATTTAAATCTAGGAATTATTTCGATTCGACAATGTTTGGCTGCAATTTTTAGTCGCTCAAATGGCAATTTTCATCTCTACTCTGATGGTCAACAAACTTGGTTAGATGAGTTATTATGGCGAGAATTTTATCAACACATCCTATTTGATTTTCCAAGATTATCGAAATATCAACCATTCAATTTAAATACGTCTAATGTGCCATGGCGTGATGCACCCGATGAATTAAATGCTTGGAAATTTGGACAAACGGGTATTCCAATTGTGGACGCTGGAATCCGTCAAATGCTTCAAACAGGTTGGATGCACAATCGTGTCAGAATGATTGTCGCCATGTTCCTTAGTAAGAATTTGCTCATCGACTGGCGTAAAGGCGAACAATGGTTTATGCAACATTTGATAGATGGGGATTTAGCGGCAAATAATGGTGGCTGGCAATGGTGTGCTTCAACAGGTACAGATGCTGTACCTTATTTCCGTATTTTTAACCCCATTAGTCAATCACAAAAATTTGATAGTCAAGGTGATTATATTCGCAAATGGATACCTGAATTAGCTCATCTTGATGCGAAAATCATTCATGAGCCTTATGCTAAATATCCGAATCTTAAACTCAATTATCCAAAACCTATTGTTGATTTAAAGATGAGTCGACAGCGCGCATTAGCTGCTTTCAAATCAGCCTAACGAATGCTCGCTCAAAATTTTGTTTGGCTTGATTTTCTTAAGTGTCATGAAAATATGCTGTTTTATAAATGGATTCCATTTGATAAAAGCTATTAAGAACTTCATTTCGTTTTAGTGTAGAAATTTCAGAGGGTACCCAACTGAATTCTTGATGAATTTGCTGCTGATATTCTTCAAAACGTTTGGCGGTTGAACCAAGAATTGCAAGATCAATATCAAGTAAATAGTTAAGGTCTGAATCAACTGAAGCACGATGCTCTTTGGTCGCTAATATCCACTGATAAATTTTCTCATATCTCCTCATCTCCATGTGGGGAGATATGATGTTCAGCATCAGATCAGCACTTTGTTGTTCATTATCGTGTGCCTTAGGCTCATATATGACATCATGAAACCAAAGAGCTATAGAGACTGATAAAGGATCTTTTAAATTTGGTAGAACCAATTATAAGTGATCCATACATTCAACGATATGCTGCACTGTATGATAATGCCGATGAGGCTCACTGTAATGAACTTCTAATCTATCAAGAATAGATATGGAATCCTCTGAGGATAGTTCAAGCTGTTGTGCAGTAACGGCCCAGTATCTTCTCAACTGGTTTAAATATGCATCAATCATCAGACACCTTGCCCCGCTACCGCCTATTTATTTTTAAGCAGCCTGCTCATCACGTTTAAAAACGAGCTCACCTTTCAAAGAACTTTCAGCATCGAAATAATAGCCGTCTGTATTGAATGATTTAAGATCATCCACCGTGTTAGGTTTATTTTCGATAATATAACGTGCCATCAATCCTCGGGCTTTTTTAGCATAGAAACTTATCACTTTATATTTTCCATTTTTCTGGTCTAAAAATACAGGCTTGATAATTTCAGCTTTAATTTTGCTTTCTTTCACCGATTTATAATATTCATCGGATGCGATATTGACCAATAAATCACTCTTGGCTTCTGATAAGTCTTCGTTGATCAACTGGGTAATTTCATCGCCCCAAAATTCGTAAAGATTGTGACCGCGTGGATTTGCTAATTTCGTGCCCATTTCTAAACGATAAGGCATCATTAAATCCATTGGTCGAAGTAATCCATAGAGACCAGATAGCATTCTTAAATGGCGTTGAGCATATTCTAAATCAGCTTGCGTAAGCGAATACGCATCCAGACCTGTATAAACATCCCCCTTAAAAGCAAAAATTGCTTGGCGTGCATTTGATAAATCAAAGTCTGATTGCCAATCTCTAAAACGCTCCACGTTAAGATTCGCAATCTTTTCACTCACACTCATTAATTTGGCGATTTCTGAAGCAGACAATTTACGACTTACGTCTATAAGCTGTTGTGAGTGGTCAAGCAATCTTGGTAAAGTATGCTCATCAGTTGGAAGTGTAGATTCATAATCTAATGTCTTAGCAGGAGAAATTAAGGCAAACATAGAAACCTGATCAAAAAACAATTAATCAAACTATAACAGTAGACTTATTTTATTTCCAATTGTGTTTTTTTTAATTATTGACGTTAAAATATACGATTCTCCTGCACGTTAATCGGTATTTTTATGTCTGAACAAATGTTCATTCAAGGCCCTGTTGGCAAAATTGAGGTTTTTGTAGATTATCCTCAGTCTGAAGTAAAAGGATTTGCGGTCGTTTGTCACCCTCACCCGCTTCAAGGTGGTACTCCTCAACACAAAGTTCCCACTCTGCTAGCTCAAATGTTCCTTGAGCGTGGTTATATCGTTTATCGTCCAAGTTTCCGTGGATCAGGTCAAAGTGAAGGGGTTCACGATGAAGGATTTGGTGAAACAGAAGATATTTTAGAAGTCATCCGTCAAGTACGTGCAAAACACCTTACATTGCCTTTCTATGTTGGAGGCTTTAGTTTTGGTGCACATGTTATGGCGAAGGCCTATCATGCACTACCTCAAGAAATTCAACCTGAACAAGTCATTCTATGTGGTTTACCAACAGCCACAGTTGCTGGTATCCGTCACTATGTTACTCCGGCAATTAAAGGTGATATTCTGTTTATTCATGGTGAAGCAGATGAAGTCACTTTATTATCCGATTTAATTGAATGGGCAAAGCCTCAACGCCATATTATTACAGTGCTACCTGGTGCTAATCACTTCTTCACAGGTTATTTGAAGCAACTTCGCGTCGCGATCACTCGCTTCCTTACGGCTTAATATAAATATTACGTGTTTCAGAAAAACCCAGTGTAGATTCTTTACATTGGGTTTGTTTTATTCCTCGTTAGGATTTCCATTCTAGCGACTGGAACGACTCATCTTCTCTTAATGTCTGCTCTACTGCTTGCGCAAGTTGTTTAATCACACTCTGCGTCTCAATTTTTTGGAACCAATCCTGTTCCTCGTCTGCATGCGCACTTATTTCACATACAAAATGTCCTTCGCCATCTGGTTGATTACAGTTCACCCCTAAAGCGATTGGGTGATCAGAGACACTGACTTCTAATTCATGCGGATTCGTAGTTTGAGTGTGAAATCCATGTTGCACCAACTGTTCAGATAACAATGCTGTAACGTAAGTTTGTGCATTATCATGAGAATGACTTGAATGAGCCTTAGCGTATTTCGTTTGATCAACTAAAAATTGTAATTTTTTCATTTCCTCATCCAAAGGCTTTTTAATTATATAGAATTAGAATAAGCAATATAAACAAAACAGCCAAGCTTTTGCTTGGCTGTTTGAAAAGAAATATACAAATCTTTGGTCGTATTATTCACTAACTTGAATAGATAAACCCGCTTGTTCAGTGAGTTGAGTAAATGTTGGGAAACTTGTTGCAACGGTTTCAGTTCCCACAATTTTAATTGCGCCTGAAGTACGCAGACCCGCAATGGAGAAACTCATTGCAATACGATGATCATGATGTGACTCAATTTCACCACCTGTAAAGATAGCAGACCAATCACCAGACTTACCTTTACCTTCAATAATAATACCGTCTTCCGTAGGCGTACAATCAACACCCATTGTTTTCAATCCATCAGCCATCACTTGGATTCGATCAGACTCTTTTACACGAAGTTCAGCTGCACCAGTTAACACTGTTTGACCTTCAGCACAAGCTGCAGCAATAAATAATGCTGGGAATTCATCAATCGCTAAAGGCACTTGATCTTCAGGCATGTGGATGCCTTTCAAAGTACGAGTGCCACGAATTCGAATATCAGCGATTGGTTCACCACCTGCAATTCGTTCATTCTCGACTGAAATATCAGCCCCCATTTGCTTCAAAATTTCGATCACACCAGTACGAGTAGGGTTAATACCCACTGCCTCAAGTGTTACATCTGAATTTTCAGTAATGGCAGCACCCACCATAAAGAACGCAGCAGATGAAATATCTGAAGGCACTTGAATATTCGTGCCAACTAACTTACCACCACCTTTTAAAGAAATACGGTTACCTTCAGTTTTCACATCATACCCAAATGCACGTAACATACGCTCAGAGTGATCACGTGTCGGTTCTGGCTCAGTCACCGACGTTACACCTTCTGCCCATAAACCAGCGAGCAGAATGCCAGACTTCACTTGTGCAGAAGCCATCGGTAAATCGTAATGAATACCTTTTAGTTGCTGATTACCTGTGATCGATACTGGCGGTGTGCCACGCTCACCTGTTGTTTGAATTTGAGCACCCATTTCACGGAGTGGCTTTGCAATACGTTCCATAGGACGTTTGCTCAACGATGCATCACCAGTCATTACTGAGTCAAATTTTTGCGCAGACAACATCCCTGACAGAAGACGCATCGAAGTCCCAGAGTTACCCATATAAAGCTCACTTGCTGGAGCTTTAAGGCCATACATTCCTACACCATGAATCGTGACTTCACCATTTTTTGGACCTTCAATATTTACACCCATATCACGGAATGCTTGAAGTGTTGCTAAGGCATCTTCACCTTCTAAGAAACCAGTAACATGTGTTGTACCTTCAGCGATCGCACCAAACATGATTGAACGGTGTGACACAGATTTGTCACCTGGCACGCTAAATTTTCCAGAAAATGATTTAGCACCCGGCAGAATAGTAAATTGCTGTGTCACAGTTTTGTTCTCCATTAAAGGTTTCTTGGCAAGCATATGGTTAAAATGTTGGCGTGCTGCTTGAGCATGTCCAAGCAATCCCATGAGTGCTTTTGAATCTTCGTTTTCAATGAGCTGTCGAATATGAGCCAATTGGTTCTCAAATCCATCAACAGCATTCAAAATCGCTTTTTTATTGGCAAAGAATATGTCATGCCACATTTGTGGATCACTCGCCGCAATGCGAGAAAAGTCTCTGAAACCACCTGCTGCATAACGGAAAATGTCCAGATTATCTTCACGATTTGCAAGTTGCTCAACCAAATTGAATGCCATTAAATGTGGCAGATGACTTGTATGCGCAAGCACCTCATCATGCTTTTCCACATCCATACAAATTACTTCAGCTTGAGCAGCTTGCCATAACTGAATCAGTTTTTGCACTGCCCACTCAGCACTTGTTGCTAACGGCGTTAATATCACTTTGTGGTTAGCAAATAAATCTACTTTACCTGCATGAACACCAGTATGTTCAGCACCAGCTATTGGATGCCCTGGAACAAAACCTGCGGGTAACTGCTCACCAAAAACCGCAATTGCAGCCTCAACCACATTGCCTTTGGTACTGCCCACATCTGTAATTATAGTATCAGGAGTAATCACAGATTTGATCGAGTTCAATACAGATTGTGTAGCTCTCACGGGTAAAGCAAGAACAATTAAATCTGCATCAACCACTGCATCTTTGGCATCAGCATATCCTTCACTAATCAAACCTAAAGCTTTAGCATCTTCTAACGTTTGAACAGATCGCGTAGATGCCACAACATTTTCAGCAAGACCATGTGCTTGAATGACACGTGCTAAACTTGATCCAATCAATCCTAGCCCAATAAATGCAACTTTTTTAAATAAAGGTTGAGACATATCTAAGTTTCAACTCTTTTTAAAGTACCGCAATTGGGTATGAACCAAGAACACGGATTTCTTTGACTAATGGACGAATTTCTTCGACAGCCGCACGTACGTTCTCTTGTTCGATATGCCCTTCTAAATCGATAAAGAATACATAAGCCCATTTTTCAGGCAAAGCAGGTCTTGTTTCGATACTGGTCAAGCTAATGTTATGTTTAGCGAACGGCGCTAAAATTTCTAATAACGCACCTGCACGGTCATGTGCAGAGATCAATAAAGAAGTTTTATCATTACCACTTTGTGGTACTTTTTCACGCCCAATAACTAAGAAGCGTGTGGTATTTTCTGGATTATCTTCAATATTGCTATGCAAGATTTCTAAATCATATAAGCTCGCAGCTGTTTCAGATGCGATTGCCGCAGAATGCCATTCATTACGGATACGGCGAGCAGCTTCAGCATTCGAACTCAAAGCCACACGTTCAACACCTGGATAATGAGCATCGAGCCAACCACGACATTGAGCTAAAGTTTGTTGATGCGCATAGATTTGTTTAATGCTATCTTTACGCGTATTTGAAGAAATCAAAAATTGATGATGAATACGTAATTCAACTTCACCAATCACATTTAAATGTGACGCTTTAAAACAATCAAGCGTGTGGTTAACCACACCTTCGGATGAGTTCTCAACAGGAACTAAACCATAATGTGCACTGCCTGCTTCGACTTCACGGAACACTTCATCAATTGTAGGAAGTGGGCGCACAACCGCATCATGTCCAAAATGCTTCAGTACTGCCGAATGGGTGTAAGTTCCTACTGGACCAAGGAAAGCAATGCTTTGTGGTGCTTCTAAAGCAAGACACGCAGACATAATTTCTCTAAACAAACGCGCCATCGTCACGTCAGATAAAGGACCTTCATTACGCTCCATCACATTACGCAAAACTTGTGCTTCACGCTCAGGACGATAAAACATTGGATTTTCTTCAGAAGCAAATTTTGCTTTTGCTACAGCTTCAGCAAGTCGTGCTCGACGGTTAATCAGTTGTTGGAGTTGTTGATCTACTGAGTCGATATCTTCGCGTATTTTAGCTAAGTCTAAAGAATTCGTCGTGTTTTGATCATCGTTGATCATTGTAATGTCGCCTTACAGAATCAGTTATGTAAACAGTATAACAATAGTTAGCTTTCAAATGTTAAGCAACCAAACTTTATGGCAATAAGACTTAAAAATATACAGTTGAAATAATCATCAATCCAATACGCGCTATAAATTAGAAAAAAGACAAGAACATTGAATAGGATAGCTTTAATCTTTTTTTTTAAATCAGTTCGTTCTATAAGTTTTAAAATTGAAAACACATTCGAATACATCTCGCTTGTATTCCTCAAGCGAGATGTAAATACGGATAAAAATTAACGTCCTAGCATGCCACGTGCTACGATTTCTTTCATGATTTCGTTGGTTCCGCCGTAGATTCGTTGAATACGTGCATCCACAAAGAAGCGTGAAATAGGATATTCCGTCATATAGCCATAGCCACCAAAGAGTTGCAGTAGATTATCCGCCACTTTCATTTGCATATCTGTACTGAAACTTTTTAATGCAGCTGCTGTTTCAACATCCAATTTCCCTTCTTTATACAATGCTAGGTTTTGATTATAAAAAGCGGCTGTAGCCAGTTCATCGATTTTCGCTTGTGCTAAAACAAAACGAGAATTTTGGAATTGTCCAATTTTTTGCCCAAAAGCCTGACGTTCTTGGACATATTGAACTGTCACATCAATTGAACCTCGAATTGCTCCTAATGCTGTCGCAGCAATCGCTGTACGTTCACGTGGTAATTCTTGCATCAAATATGCAAATCCCTGACCCGCTTGACCTAAAAGCTGATCAGCTGGAACTTTGACATTGTCAAAAAAGAGTTCCGAAGTATCTTGCGAATGCAAACCGATTTTGTCGAGATTTGTGCCTTTTTTAAACCCTTCTAAATGAGTATCAACCAATAGAAGTGAGACGCCTTTAGCACGTGCCTGAGGATCTGTTTTAACGGCAAGCACAACCAAGTCTGCATGCTGACCATTTGAAATAAAGGTTTTAGAGCCATTCAAAACATAATGATCACCATTCAAAATGGCATTCGTACGGATGGCTTGTAAATCAGAACCAGCACCTGGCTCTGTCATTCCAATTGCTCCCACCACTTCACCAGAAACCATTTTTGGCAACCAGTATTTTTTTTGTTCTTCGTTCGCGATGTGTAGAATATATGGTGCTGCAATTTCTGAGTGACATGAAATACCTGTCGATAATGCGCTATAACCTGCACGTGCCGACTCTTCAACCAACATTAAAGAATATTCTGTTGGAACACCATAACCACCATATTCTTCAGGAACATCTACGCACAAGAAGCCATTTTCACCAAGTGCATTCCACACTGAACGTGGCATTTTTCCTTCGCGTTCCCACTGCTCATAATAAGGAGCAACGTGCTCACTCATAAAACGTTTGAAATTATCACGGAATAATTCTAAATCTGCATCATATGCCAACATTCTTGTGTTCCTTACACTTCATTTTTTTATAAGTTTTCATGCTATCCCGTTTTTTTCCAGTTGTCATGGACAAAAGCGCTTGAAAATTCATACAATCTGGTCAGTCTCAAAAGCTAAAAATAATGCTTGATCATTGAATTTGATATTTAGCTTTTATTCGAAGCATCATTCCACGTTACAATGTCATTAAGAACATCCAACTGCATTGATCATGAATACAAAACGTAATTTATATAAAGACTTTGAACATCCATTTGCGCAATTTGTTCGTATTCTTGGCAAAGGAAAAAATGGTGCGCGATCACTGACCTATGAAGAAGCCTATCAAGCATTTGAGATGATTTTAAAAAATGAGGTATTAGACGTTCAGCTGGGTGCTTTTTTAATGCTTTTACGAGTGAAAGAAGAATCTGTAGATGAACTGGCTGGCTTTGTGCAAGCGACTCGTGATCAACTTAAATTTAGAGCTATTGATGTCGACCTAGACTGGTCTTCTTACGCGGGGAAACGCAAACACTATCCGTGGTTTATCTTATCGGCGTTAACCTTAGCAAAACATGGTCATCGTATTGTAATGCATGGGGCTTCTGGACATACCCTCAATCGATTATATACAGAACAAGTTTTACAGTATTTAGGTTATACCATTTGTCAAAATGAAAACGAAGTGGCATCAGAACTGAATCAGCATAACTTTGCCTATATACCACTCGAAGTCATTTCACCTACCTTGAGTGATTTAATTGCATTACGCAATATCATGGGCTTACGCTCACCCATTCATACGCTTTCACGACTCATCAATCCCTTCAATGCCAAAGCCACTTTGCAAGCGATATTTCACCCTGTGTATCGCAGTTCTCATCAACAGACTGCTGCCAAATTAGGTTACGTTAACAGTGCGGTGATTAAAGGTGAAGGCGGTGAATTTGAACGAAACCCAGATGCAAAAACCTTAATTTGCGGTATACGAGACGGTGAACTGTATGAGCTTGAACTTCCGAAACTCACAGCTGATCGTTCAGCAATTGAAGAAGAGTTGAACTTAGATACTTTCAATGCCGTATGGTTAGGTGATGCCCACCATAGCTATGGAGAGGTGGCTGTTATTGAAACTATGGCAATCGCAATCTACACTATGAATGTGGCTGAAACATTTACACAAGCACAGACCTTGGCTCAAGAATACTGGCAGTCACGTCATCGAGTTTAACTTCGGATTAAAAAAAGACACCATCAGGTGTCTTTTTTAACATAGAAGATTATACAAAACGTATAGGTTGAAATTCTGGCTCTGGAACATGTGAATCACATTCATCACCTTCCTCTTTATGACCTTTATCAATATACCCTGATCTTTCTGTTTCTGGCAGATTTTTAGCTTCCCAAGCAATGACTGCTTGCATTGAAATCTGACGCTGCTCTTGAGTTAAAGCTACACCGTTTGGCCATTTACCGATTTCAACGGCAGTTCTTAAACGAGCAACGATGTCTGCATCCAAAACTGATAACATTTGTTCAATATTCATGTTTAGTCCTGCTGATGAAATGAATCGTAATCTTGATTCCATCCTAGTTTGGTACGACATGCCATATAAAAGTCGTATCCAGGTGGATGTAATAAAGTAAGTTTGAAAGGATGTTTGCGAATATGCAACCAATCACCTTCATTTAAAGAAACACTGTGTTGCCCATCAGCACTCACCATTGGCAACACTCGATTCTTACGAATTTGAATTTTAATTTCACTTTGACCACCCACCACAATCGGACGAGAAGAAAGCGTATGCGGGTGCATTGGCACTAGCGCGATCGCATCCATACTTGGGTGCAAAATTGGACCGCCACCAGAAAGTGCGTATGCTGTTGAACCCGTAGGTGTCGATACAATCAAACCATCACTGTGTTGGCGATAAACATATTGACCATCAATATGAAGATCAAACTCAATCATATGGACTGACTTACCTGAATGCAGAACCACATCATTCAATGCTATTGCATCATAAATCAGTTCATTTTTACTACGAACTTCGACTTCTAATAAAAAACGGCGATCTAGCTGAAACTCACCTTTCAAGACTTGATCTAATTTAAATAACACTTCTGTCGGTTTGATATCTGTTAGGAAACCTAAACGCCCACGGTTTACCCCGATGACGGGAGTATTGTATTTCACTAAAGATCTAGCCGCTTGAAGCAATGAACCATCACCACCTACGACAATCACCAAATCTGTAACTTCACCCAATAAAGCTCGACTGACCGTTTGCGAATTTTTATAAGGGACCAATTTAGCGGTTTCTGAATCAAAAACTGGATGCAAACCTAAACTAATCAAATGGTCATGAATTAGACTTAAAGTCTCAACCACAGATGATTTATCTGGTCGTCCAATTAATCCAATATTACGAAATGACTTTGCTGAAAGTTGCACGTATGCTACGGCTCCAGATGAATTATTGAGTATCATATCATCATCATTCTGTGACTTACATATTTCAAGCCTGTTTCATGTTATGAATTTCACGAATAATTTCACATTTCCCCAACTTAAAATCTTAATTTTCTCCTTAATATTGAATTAGATAAATCATTACATTTATCTAAAAAAGGCATAAATTCACAGTTTAATTATTGCAAATTATAAAAAAGCTTCGCATGATGAGCGCAATAAAACAGGGTTTTGCTTTTTGATCTATGAAGTTTGAACGTGGTATTGGCTTAATTGCATTGATTTTCTCAGTGCTGGTGATTTCTGCATTTGTGGCTTTTAGTATTTATCTAATCCGTTTAGATAATATTATTCGCGATAAATTTGAAGGCAATCGTTGGGATATTCCAGCGAAAGTATATGCACGCCCCTTGGAAGTTTATGCTAATGCACCCGTTGAGCAACAAAACTTCATTCAAGAGCTAGGTCTGTTGGGTTATAAAAACGCTGAAGACTATACCAAGCCAGGTAATTTTTTGGTTCAAGGTAATACCATTTATGTCCACACGCGTGGTTTCGATTTTGGTGATAGTGTAGAACCAGAACAAATCCTCCAAGTCAGTTTTGGCGCTAGTCAAATTTCAGAGATTAAAGCAACAAAACCATCGAGTACGGGGATTGCCCGTCTAGAACCAATGTTAGTTGGGGGAATCTACCCTCAACACAACGAAGACCGTGTTCTCATTAAACTCAATCGTGTTCCTAAACCTTTAATTCAAGCGCTTATTGCCACTGAAGACCGTAACTTCTATCACCATCACGGCGTCTCGTTTCGTGGTACAGCACGCGCAGTTGTAAGCAACGTTACTGGTGGTAAACGTCAAGGTGGTTCTACACTCACGCAGCAATTGGTTAAAAACTTTTATTTGACCCCTGAACGTACAATCAAACGTAAAGTAAATGAAGCCTTTATGGCGTTGTTGCTTGAGTTTCATTATGACAAAGATGAAATTCTGGAAGCATATTTGAATGAAGTTAATTTAGGACAAAATGGTAATTACTCGATCAATGGCTATGGTTTAGCGTCTCAATTTTATTTTGGTTTACCACTTAGAGAATTGAGTGTAGCGCAACAGGCTTTCCTTGTTGGACTCGTTCAAGGTCCTAGCTTATACAATCCTTGGAGAAATCCTGAAAGTGCATTAAAACGCCGTAATGTTGTTCTAAACAATATGTTAGTCATGGGATATTTGACTGAAGATCAATATGAAACTGAGTCAGCTAAACCTTTAAACGTGATTAAAAAACCGACTTTAGGCCCAGCTCGCTTCCCTGATTTCCTAGACATCGTTCGTCGTCAACTCAAAACAGAATACCAAGAAAGCGATTTAACGAAACAAGGTCTTCGAATTTTCACCACATTAGATCCAATCGCACAAATCAAAGTACAAAAATCATTTACAGATTCAGTATCAAGACTGTCTAAGACCAATCCTGCACGCTTGAAAGAGCTTCAAGGCGCGGTATTAGTTTCTCACCCTGAAAATGGTGAATTGATTGCAGCCGTAGGTTCAGTATCTGACTTCACAGGTTTTAACCGCGCAGTTGATGCAAAACGTCAGGTAGGCTCATTATTAAAACCTGTTATTTTCCTAACTGCTTTGGAATCTGGTCGTTATAACTGGGCGACGGCAATCGAAGACTCGCCAATTAGTGTGCCAGTCGATCGCAATCAGACTTGGACCCCAAAAAATTATAGCGGAACTTCGTATGGTTACGTCCCAATGGTTCAAGCTTTAGCCAATTCATATAACCTATCTACAGTTCGCTTGGGACAAGAATTTGGACTTTCTTCATTTACCAATCATTTAATGAAGTTTGGCGTGACTTCACCTATTCCGAATTATCCATCGATTTTCTTAGGGGCTGTTGAAATGTCACCTATGGAAATCATGAATATTTATGGCAACTTTGCAACTGGAGGGTTTAAATATCCTACAAAATCTATCCGAACAGTTGTTGATACCAATGGTCAGCTCATTAATCGCTATAGTTTAAATGTTCAACAAACGATCGACCCATCGGCTGCTTATATTTTAAATTACGGATTACAACGTGTGATGTCGGCAGGTACAGGACGTGCTGCTTATAACGGCCTCGCTCCGAATCTAAATCTAGCGGGTAAATCAGGTACGACCAATGATACAAGAGATTCTTGGTTCGCGGGGTATTCAGGTAATCATTTGGCAGTTGTCTGGCTTGGATTAGATGACAATAAAGTCACAGGCTTAACGGGCTCATCTGGCGCTTTACCCGTGTGGACCAACGTAATGAAGCAACTGAAGCAAAAACCAGTCAATTTACGTCAACCTGATGAGGTACAATGGCATTGGATTGATTCAAATAGCGGCGAGCTTTCAGCTCAAGGTTGTCAAGGTGCGCTCTATGTACCGATACTTAAATATACTGTTCCACGTCGCGCAACAGCATGTGGCTTACCACACTACCAAGTAGAGCCGACTTACGTTCCTGAAACGAATGCAGAAGAAATTCCAGCAGAAGACAGCATCGACCAATATATTCGTGAGAGCGAAACAGAAATGGAACGGGATTTAAATACGAATGCCACTCGAGTACTTTCGAGTGGAAGTTATAATCCTTAAAATAAGTTTAGGAGGAGTTAAGGTTAATGACAAAACTGAATTTTAGCGTACTATTCGCCAGCATATTACTCTTAGGCGGTTGCCAAACTTTAACCTCCTCTCAAAACTCACAACCGTCTCAGAAACCTAAACAAGCTGAGACTAAAACAACACCATCCCAAAAAGATGCCGATGGTATTAAAATTACGCCTTACGATCGACCTGAGATTAAACGGGAACAATTACAAATTGTTATTCCTGAACAGAAAAGCTCAACTCAAAAATTCGATGATGGCCGCCAACTTCCCGCATTTAAAAACTTAATGCAACAAACCCATCATGCATTTCGTCAAGCAAAATGGAGTGAAGCTGAGAAAGCCGCACTCCAAGCACAAAGACTTGCCCCTCAATCTGCAGAGACCTATATGTATCTCGCGATGATTGCCAATCAAAAAAATGAGGCAAAAAATGCTGAATCGTTGGCAAAACGAGGTCTCAGTTATGCTCAAACAGCAACGATGAAACGACAACTTTGGCAAATTATTTTGAAATCAAGCCAACTCCAAAAAAATCAAAAACTCATCCAAGAAGCACAAAACCAAATCAAGAAATTTTGATTTAAGCATGAGTTTTACTTTTTAATGCCTTTAAAAAGCACGAATACCAGCAATTCCATAAGCTCCATGTTGTATGGCCTGATCTAATAATTCAGGCTTCATACCGCCTAGCGCATAAACTGGTATATGTATATCTTTTGATAACAATTCAAACTGCGTCCAACCTAAGGGTGCTTGCTGAGGATGCGATGTTGTACACAGTACTGGACTTAAAAATATTGCATCAAAA
This sequence comes from Acinetobacter sp. ANC_7513, assembly GCF_056779915.1. Classification (NCBI taxonomy): domain Bacteria; kingdom Pseudomonadati; phylum Pseudomonadota; class Gammaproteobacteria; order Moraxellales; family Moraxellaceae; genus Acinetobacter; species Acinetobacter sp. ANC_7513. Next base: position 15,238 of record NZ_JBWYIW010000004.1, on the reverse strand, counting down.
CCTAACGCTACAGCTCGACTGACACTAGAATGGTCATGACAGGATGCGATGCGTTTAATGCCCTTCCATTCCTCCATAAATGAATCAGAATTTAATTGCATCAATTGATCATGTTTAAATTGTACGGCAAATACTTTTTTCTGATTTGATTCTGATAATCCTATCCACACATCACGATTGATAATGAGCTGATCCAGTTGATTATACTGGTTGAGTTGCAGCGCAAAATCTAAAGCATTTTCAGTTCTCAAATAGCTAACTCGATTAAGATCAATGGTTGTATCGAGACGATCTATATTTTTTATTGCAATTTTATTCGGCCAGAGTAGTCGTTTAACAATGGCATCATTAGCTTTAGGAAAATTCAAAATGGTTAGTGCTGAACGATCATGCCATGTCCAAGGACTTTGAATATGATCTAGTAGAGACTGATCAACATAAGCCTGATAAATATGCAATTTTACGATTAGATCTTCATATTCATGCGTAATAAGATCAAATAAATAGACATGATCTAGAAAAATTCCCACCTCTTCTTGAACTTCACGCTGGCAAGCTTGTTCAGGAGTTTCTCCTAACTCGACTTTCCCTCCAGGAAACTCAGCTTTCCCCCCCTGATGTAAAGAGGCTTCTCTCCACCCTACAAGAACTTGATTTTTATGGAATAACAACGCTATAGAAACATTAATCGTTTTTTTTGACATGATTATCTTTCAAAAAATGAGTGCTTAATTGTAAGCATTTTATGTTTTTTTATAAATGAGAAAAATTATCGTTGACAGCTCTATTCGATAATGATTATCATTTAAATAGTTCACCACATACCACGGAGTCCAAGGAATGAACGCACCATTTAGCTTATTCACACGTAATAACGAAAACCACCAAGCATTACCAATGCTTCACTCAAACAATCTATTTGCTCTAGGCAGAGAAATTCGCATCATGCATGCAGGTGAAGAATATCGCCTTCGTCTCACACGAAATAATCGACTCATTTTGACAAAATAAAAATTCTAAAATTTGATAATAATAATCGTGGAACTAAGCAGTATGAATCAGCGCATACTGCTTCTTTAATTTTATTTCTTCAACTTTATAGACAATTAGTTTTAATGAAATTTTATTTCAACTTTTAAACCACCTAACTTCGATTTCTTAAATACAATCTCGGCTTGATGTAATTCGACAATTTTACGGCAAATTGATAATCCTAATCCTGAGCCCGTTGTACGTGTGCCTAACTGACGATAAAATCTTTCTCCCAGCCGATCAATCACTGTTTGCTCAATGCCGTGACCTTCATTTTCAATCACAAATAGAATTTCATTATTATTTTGTTTGATTAAAATATCAACGATTCCATTCTGTGGCGTATAGCGGATGGCATTATCGACTAAATTTCGAATGCAGCTAAACATTAACTCAGGATTTGCCTTAATCGCATGATTTCCTAACTCAGTTTTAAACTGAATATTTTTTTCTTGGCTCAAAGGTTGTACTGAATGTAAAACCTCTTTCGTCAAACGGTCTAAATCTATGGACTGTATCGGTACATCTTGCGTTGAAGACGGATCAAGTCTGGCCAACAAAAGTAAATTTTCTAAAATATTTGAGCCCCTACTCACATCTTTTAGAATCTGCTCTAAGTCTTGTGACAAATCCTCATGATCAGACTGGTATTTTCGTTTTAAAAGTTGTAACCGCATTTGAATCGCTGAAAGTGGCGACCTTAATTCATGGGATGCATCTGCTGTAAAGCGTTGTTCCGCAGTAATTGCACGATCTAAACGCTCCATCATTTGGTTTATTTGATGCACAATAGGTTGTAGTTCTTTTAGTTCTGGTTTTGAAGGTGTAATCGGTGATAAATCCTTAACAGTCTTTTGCGATATTAATTTTGAAAGTTGGTGAATAGATCGAAACTGACGTCGTATAATAAAGTGTAGAATAAACCATTGAATGCCCCATAAAATAATGAGAACACCACCGTAGCCCAGCAAACTTTTGAATAACTGATCAACACGCGCTGACATGGGTTGAAGCATAGTTAGAATTTGCTGATCACTTTGCTCACTGTAATAACGAAATAATCGTCCTTCTAGCCAAACAAAACCAAAGTGATCATTCTGAAAAAAGACCTTGGAACCAATTTGACTGAAAGCAAGGTCTTGCGATTCAATCAAAATAAGTTCATTGAGCTTTAACTCATATTTGATATCAAATTGTTCACTTAAATCATCTAACTCATTTCCCACATGACTTGAAATATCACTGACCAAAATCAAATCGGCGATTTCATCCATCATATTGTCATGGGTCTGCATGTTCTGGTAAAACGAGATCACCAATAAAAGAATTAATGCGACAACGCCCGCCAACATCGAACTGAGCATTGAAGACTTAACAAGACGATGTTGTAAAGATATAGGTTGCTGATCCAACACTGTTCTACCTTAAACCTGATCCAGATTCATTCGATAACCTAATCCACGAATCGTTTTAATCATGGTTGAGCCTATTTTTTTCCGAATCTGATAAATAAAAACTTCAACTGCATTACTTTCGATTTCATCACCCCATGCATATAAGGACTCTTCTAGTTGCTCACGTGTCACAACACGTTCAGGATGTTGCATCAACTTATATAAAATTTGGTACTCTTTCGCTGTAAGATTGACAATTTCTGAATTCAATTTAACAACTTTGGTTTGGGGGTCCAAACTCACGGATCCATACATTAGGATTTGAGACGTGCCTTTGTGCTGAGTACGTAGTTGTGCTCTCACTCTCGCCGAGAGCTCATCTAAACTGAATGGTTTAACTAGATAATCATTAGCACCCAAATCAAGTCCTCCAACACGATCTTGGATACTGTCTTGGGCTGTAATAAAAATAACTGGTGTATTGTGTTGGTGTTTTCTTAAATGTGTCAGAATGTCATCACCAGTTGCTTTCGGTAATCCACGATCAAGTAATAAACAATCATATTGATGCTGCTCAATTGCTAATATCGCATGATCTCCACGCTCGACCCAATCAACACTATATCCATCCATTTCTAACCAAGCTTTGATACTTTCAGCTTGTGACACATCATCTTCTGCTAATAATATACGCATGTCTCTCTTCACTAAGTCACAATTCATTCACTATAAAGTTTTTCAAAAAAAGATGCATAAAAAAACCACATTTCTGGAGAATGTGGTTTTTTTGGTTTGAGTACTTGAAAGCCATAAATCAAATACTCAATTTAGTAGATAGCTCATTAAAATTGAACTTGATCTACATCAATTTCTACACGCTTAGCAGGCTTATAATCAATATCCACTTCACCAATTAAAACAACAGGTGTTTTTGCAGAGATTGGTTTACCTTGCCAAAGTTCATCATCAATATCCACAGTGATCACACCTGTGCTATCGCGGAATTGATATTTTTCATCACCAGTTGCCTTAACAATATAGCCTTTTAATTTCACTGGCGTATCATCTTTGGCAGTTAAAGCACTTTTAACAGTCGTAATTGCTTGTTGTGCAATGGCTGCATGATTAACAGCACTTTGGTTCACTGCCGTATTAGCCATTGCAAATGTAGTTGCACCGACTAAAGCTGTCGCAATTAAAGCTTGATTAAACATTTTCATTTTCTATACCTTTTCAAGTGATGTTTGTTTCGATGAAGCTATTAAAACAAACAAAGCTGAAGCGAATCTTAAGAAATATGAATATTTATTAATCTTTGACAATTAACTTAGTGGTACGACTCTTAGCACCTCTTCTAATGTCGTTACCCCTTCAAGGACTTTTCGAGCACCCGCAATACGCAACGGCTCTACACCTTCTTTTTTTGCGTGAGCACGTAATTCATCTAAATTAAGATTAGCACTGATTTTTTGTTTTGTTTCTAGAGACACAGGCATAAATTCATATATACCCACCCGCCCCTTATACCCTGTGTGACGACAATGTTCACAGCCTTTGGCATGATACACTTGAGCAGGCATCTTTACTAAATACCCATAGGTCAGATGCTCCCATTCTTGAGCATTAATTTCCCGTTTTTCTTTACAATGAGAACATAATTTTCTGACTAGCCTTTGCGCCAAAACCCCTAAGATTGTTGCCGCTGTTAAAAATGGCTGCACCCCTAGATCATGTAAACGAGTCAAGCTTGAAGGTGCATCGTTTGTATGAAGTGTTGAAAGTACGAGATGACCTGTTAAAGCAGCTTGAATCGCCATATTCGCTGTATCTTGGTCTCGGATTTCCCCTACCATGATAATGTCTGGATCTTGGCGCATGAGGGCACGTACACCATCGGCAAAATGAAGATCAATTGCAGGGTTTACCTGCATCTGATTAAAGCTTGGCTCTATCATCTCGATAGGATCTTCAATCGTACAAACATTTAATTGCTCAGTCGCAAGTTGTTTCATTGATGAATACAGGGTTGTGGTTTTACCTGAACCAGTTGGACCTGTCACTAAAATGATGCCGTGACTATTTTTGGTAATGGCATTCCATTGTGCTAGCAGTTTTCCTTCAAAACCCAGTTGTTGGAAACTCCTCACTAATACTTCAGGATCAAAAATTCGCATTACCATTTTTTCGCCTGCTGCAGTAGGCAGAGTTGATAAACGCAGTTCAGTTTCTTGACCCTTAGGTGTACGCGTTTTTAATCGCCCATCCTGAGGACGTCGTTTTTCTGCAACGTTCATACGACCCAGAATTTTAATACGAGAAATTACTGCCGTGAGTGTATTGCTGGGCATGTTATAAATCGTATGCAGCACACCATCGATACGGAATCTAACACGTCCTTTCTCCGCACGAGGCTCAAGATGAATATCACTCGCACCCTGTTCAAAGGCAAATTGAAGCAACCAGTCGACTAATTTTACGATGTGCTGATCGTTGGCATCAGGATTTTGACTATCACCCAATTGTAAAAGGGATTCAACACCTCGGCTCTGTCGGTCGTAAGCTCCTGAATATTGAGAAGAGTTTACTGCTCGGCTCACTTGATAATATTCAATCAAGTAACGTTGTAACTGCTCTGGATTCAGTAAAACCTTAACAATTTTTTTAGGACTTAAGCTCTTTTCTAAATTCTTAACCCAATCATCCAAGAATGGTTGATCTGTACCAATTAAGATCTGATCAGGATGCACCTCCACCGCTAGAATTTTATTTTTGAATGCATATTCTTGTGACATGACCTGAGTCAGTGCTGCAACATCTGCTTTAAGCGGGTCGATCACATAATATTGGAGTTGTGTTTTTAATGCTAACCATTCACATAAGCGTTGCAATGTTAACTTATGTTGAGGTTGAACTTGATCAACCAATTCAAAATGTGCAATCCACTGCAATGGATGCCATTTAAATTGATCTTTTTGACGGTGTCGGGTTTGTATGAGCAACTTATCTCGCTCTAAAATACGACCATCTTTTAGTAGTTGTTCTAAACACCATGTTGTATCAATTTCAAAATTAAAATTCATTCAAATTGCCCCATTCCTTGAGCCCAACTATAGCAAATTCTTTATTCAACATTAGCCTTTAGCCTATTCAGAATTTATAATTAAATTCATTAGATCAAATTCAGCTTTAAATACATCAGTCCAACAATTTATTCGTTTGAACAAAGTTCCAGTGCAACGATCTCAACCTCAGTATCCACTTTAAATTTGACATTTAAGGGGCCGAAACTTAGCCCATAAATTCGCTCAGGATCATTTTGATAAGATGGTCTTGGATCAAATGACAAAACTTGTTCCAATTCCTTGATTAAACTTTCAGCGACACATTGTTGATCCAACAGTTGATTTCGCTGAATTTCAGCAGTTTTTGACCAAACAACTTTTTTTTGAATTGGCTTATCCTGTGCATAACCGCTCGTCGCCTCAACCACGGCATCAGAATATTGAATATATGGTTTGATATCGATAACGGGTGTTCCATCTAGTAAATCACTGCCAGACACATACAATCTCAAAGAATCACCTTCTTTAAAAAGTTTTTTGAATTGTACGACTGACATACCGATAGGTGCTGGACGGTACATGCTTCTTGTCGCAAAGACCCCCATTTTTTTATTTCCACCTAAACGTGGTGGTCTGACTTGAGGCTTAAATTTTTGATTATTCTGATTTTTATTATCGTGAAACTGCCAAATCAGCCATAAGTGACTGAAATCATGTATACCTTCAAAAGCCAATTCATCATTATATGGCGCCAATAGTTCAATATAACTTTCAACATTTACTAAATTTGGCTGACGTGGAATACCAAACTTTTCTTTGTAGGGAGATCTCATTATACCAATCACAGGTAAAGTCAGCTCATTCATAATCACTTTTTTTGATAAGCTCAATTAAATATATTCAGTTTATCGAGAATGGTTTTAGTTTAGAATAGCAAGCTGTTCTAATTTGATAATTTATTGAGACCTTTAATGGCTGCTTTTAACGTCGAAAAGATTACTCACGTACACCACTGGAATGACACATTATTCAGTTTTAAAACGACTCGCGATACAGCATTGCGTTTTAAAAATGGTCAATTTGTGATGATTGGTTTAGAAGTCAATGGCAAGCCTTTAATGCGTGCATATTCGATTGCTAGCGCGAACTATGAAGAAGAACTTGAGTTTTTCTCTATTAAAGTTCCAGATGGTCCTTTGACATCAATCCTACAAAAAGTAAAAGTTGGTGATGAAATTTTAGTTTCTAAAAAACCGACTGGTACACTTGTTCTTGATGATTTAAATCCTGGTAAAAACTTGTATCTTTTATCATCAGGTACTGGTTTAGCTCCTTTCCTTTCGACTATCCGTGATCCAGAAACTTATGAGCGTTTTGAGAAAATCATCGTTGTACACGGTACACGCTATATCTCAGAATTGGCGTATCAAGACCTTATTCAAAATGAAATTCCAAACCATGAGTTCTTTGGGGAACTTGGTGCGAAAGAAAAGTTAATTTATTACCCAACAGTTACACGTGAAGACTTCCATACTCAAGGTCGTGTTACAACTGCGATTGAAACTGGTGCTCTTTTCGAGAAAATCGGCTTACCTCGTTTTAATCCTGAAACTGACCGTGCAATGTTATGTGGTTCTCCTGCATTCCTTGACGATGTAGCTGCACTTCTTGATCAACATGGCTTAAAAGAATCTCCACGTATGGGTGTTCTTGGTGATTATGTGATTGAACGTGCTTTTGTTGAAAAATAAATAACGTACAAAAAAAACCGAGCTTTTTTGCTCGGTTTTTTTATGGAGTGTTTTATTTTCCCTATTATTTAAATCGATTTTATCTTGATTTAACTCTGTAGTAACTTTATTCAGCAATGCTGAACTAGAAGCAATATCGTCATTTCAGATATTCAACATTCACAGTAATCACTAACACTTAGTTTCTAATGTATTAACTTTAATACTAGTAAACAATAGGGTTCTTTCATAAATCATTTTTTACTCAGTTCTAAATTATAAATCCCTGCGATTAAACTGAATCTTAATCCCAATCTTTTGCCACGGTTGCGATATCGCTCAGCAAGGATTTTGAAGGTCTTCAAAGTCCCAAATACATGCTCAATCCCAATTCTTCTTTTATTGATTTCTTAATTGTAAACTTTTAGCTCAGGTTCTAGTTTACAGTGCTTTTTTGCTTTTAATGGCAATAGACTATTTGGATACACCGTATAAATCCCTTGATAGCCTTTATCTGCAAGGATAAAAGACCCTTTAGGAATTTGATTCAGGTTATGTTTGAAGAGCTCGAAATCATGTACTGCACCACGACTCGTACATAAACTCAGAATTTGCTGAGTCTTATAGTGGATGATGGCTTGTACATTGAAAGTATGAGCTTTCTTCTTACCACTATAGCTTTTCTTCTGTTTTTTTAGGTCTTTGTATTGGAATTTCTGTGGCATCTACGATCACCACATTCCAGTCGATACTTTCGCCTTCAGGCAAACTCTTGGGTAAATTAAATAGATTGGACTTGATCAGTTAAGCCTCTACGTGGCGGACGATTCTTGAAGCCGTAGGCTCTGACACACCATAACTCGTTGCGACATGAAATAATGTTCGATATTCACGCCAATAACTTAAGCTCAGAAGGATTTGATCTTCTACACTTAACTTAGATGGTCTACCTTTAGCAGGTACAAGCATTTTTAGCTGTTTAGCCATTAAATCAAAGGTTGACCATGAGATGCCTGTATATCGCTTAAACTGTGTTTCAGAGAGCTTCTTTGAATCAATGTATTTCATCCGCAGATTATGCATGAAGATTTAAAATTCTTCGGTACAAATAATCAACTAAAGATAGATCAGTTTTTGATTTATGAAAGAGGTCTATTATTGACGTATCAAGAGGAATATCCTGAACTAACTCTTCTATTTCTTGATTATTCAAAAATAAAGTTGATGTGCTCATTTACAAATCCTAATTAATAAGCTATTTAATTTCTTCCACGACCATTATTAGATGAATTACCGTGAGGCTTATCATCGTTAGATTCTGGTGACTTATCTTCAGGATAACGAAACAACGGTAACTTAAATCCTTCACCAACCGTAATACCACTAACTCTATTTATTGTTTAGATTGATTATTTAATTTGCCATATTCATCAAATTGTTTTTCTGGTTGATCTCCCCATCTACACTGAGATGTATATCTTCATTACTTTCTATGGCAATGGAACTTGGTGAAGCCAAGAGCATGATCGCTTGTTTAAACGTAGCGGCTTTGCTTTGGTCTTCGCTCTCTAAGTTTTTGAGGTAGTCCTGTAGGTTTTCGAGTAAGCTCAGTGGATCAGTTTGTTGATTTTTTGCCACTTCACTGAGGTCTTTCGCTTGTTCCTGTTTGTAGGTAGAGATGAGTATACCTTCTCCTGCACGCACTGCCCCCTTTGATCTGTTCTGAGTTCAAAGATTTCATCATAAGGGGTAGCATGACAAAGCGTTCAATTAAATAAAAGCCTAGAATGACTTTCTATTCTTCACCGTCATATACCCAATATTCTTCGCCCCAATCTTTACTAGATTTATTCATTATGGTTCCTTTGGTGAAATACAGTCGTTTTCCTTTATCATTAGATAAAATCCAATAACCTGTTCTTGGGCATAATTCTCCCCCTATAACTTTTAAATCAGGTGTAGCAAAAGTATCTACATCCTCAACCCCAATATCTTCAAACTCACCTTCTATTAACTCAACGAAATACCAGCTAGAATCAAAGCTAGTAAATGCATTTCTTGAGATTAATGATGGGGTTAGTTCCAATTGTACTTCTCGATCTGATTTTAAATAATCCCAATCATCTTCTATTCGCTTATTTTTAATATTTTCAATTGCGAACGCCCTTAACTCTTCAGAAGGAGTCCATGCTGTATATTCATTAAACTTAGAAAATAAGTCCTTTCCTAAAGCATTTAATGTTTCACACTCTTCTAATTGCCCACGTGTAAAACTATTTTCATCGCGATAAGTCCAAGCAAATTGTGGTACGCCATATCGATCACCCACAGGAATATATACCCCTGTTTTTGGAATAATTTCCCCACTATTTACACGTATGTCTGTACGAAGCTTAAATTTAGGTACTTTATATTCAAAAATTCCCAGTTCTTTAATCACTTCAAATAAACCATATAAACTCCATGATCTTGGAGGCTTTACGCAAGAGTCGTAATAACTACATAATCTATATAATTCATCAAAACGCAATTTAAAATCAGCTTCTTCTTCTTCTGACATCCAGTTCGGTCGAAACTCGCCTAACATACGTGCTGTATTATATGCAGGTGTCCAGCCATATTTTTCCTGTTTCGTTTCTTCAATAATTCTGATTAGACCTAATCTGAAATCGAGTAAAGATGGGTAAGCATAGGTACTCCAATTAGCTGAAGTATCCCCCATTCCCCAACCTTCTTGCAATAAAACACGGTCACGATACTGCTGATCAGCTAAATCAATTACTCCACCAGTATGTTGAATCAACTCATCCAGTTTGGTCAGTAACATTTCCAAATAAGATCGTGAAGTAACATAATAAATTAGGGCAATTGATTGTTTTTGAAAACGAGTCAATTTAGAACAGCTTCTAAGCATAAGTTAGTCATCACTATCAAACTACCAAAACTCCTCATCCCAATCAGATTTGATCTCAGGTAGAATTTTACCATCATCAAAACTTTATCATTATTTTGACAATCCAATCTTTTATATATAAATTATTTCTTATTAGTAACTTCTAAATACCAAATCGTTTCTCCCCAGCTATTATTCTCAATCTTCGGAAATACTTCTCCCTGTTCAAAATAACGGGATTGCAATTGATTTGCAGGACTCCACCAATTACCTGTCTGTTGACAAGTCTGCCCAGCAAAACCTTTTAAATTTTCAGCTTGAATAGTCTCAGATGACCCACCCTCGTCTGCAATTCGTTCAACCAATACCCATTCCGTATCTTCCTCATGATCATATTGTGGGCAATCTGGATCAAGTCCCACTAATGCTTCTATCGCATCATGCCCTTTAAGCAGCAGCTGTGCACTTGCTTCCTGTATTTCAGGAATGTAAATACCATCCTGTGGCACAGTTTCGCCTGTTTTTACCGTAACATTTTGGTTTAACTTATATATTGGTAAAGATGATGGTAAGTTTAACTCTCCTAAATAATCTGAATCATAGTCTTCTTTTAAAAAAGTCATAGGCCAGCTACCAAAAACTGTAGCTTTAATATTAGATGATAACTTACTAGCTTTACTTTGCCATTGATCAAATAAGGCTAAATTACCCTCATCCATCCAATCAGGGAAATAGTCTATTCTTTGATTTCTAAAGTCAGTCACCACATTCCCTGCATATTGCAAAGCAGATAAATCACCCTCTAATAAACGTTTATATCCATAATTCAAGCTCTCAAGAGTTGATCTGAAATTAGGCAATACATGCTCACCCCAAACTATGTCAGGTTGTTGTGAAATATGTTGGTTTCGATAATCATAAGGTAAATCCTGCATAAACAGCTCAAGTGCATTTTCCGCTGCATCGAGCATATTTTTAAAAGCATCTACCAGTTCTTTAAAATATTCAGCCGAACTATAGCGTTCAAGTAGGAAAATTTCCTGCGGACGAATTTCAGATGATTGCGACATTATTTTTTATCTCCATACCAATTCTGCTCTAAACGCGGCACACCAACCATATTGGTTTTCGTTTCAACAATTAAACCACTGTCATAGCCCCAAGGGGTTGCTTCACGCTTACTTACATTTGCTCGTACTAAATCTTTTGGGTCCAGAACAATTTGTATGCCACCACCTTCAAGTACAAATATCTCGCCTTTGCTATTCACTTTTTCAACTTTACCCGCACTATTTTTAAAAGTCTGACTTGCGGCTGGACCTTCCCATACATTGATCCCACCCCTTGGCACTCGGTATTTAACAACCTCACCATTATGATTCCATGATGCAAATACCGCAAAATAGCGTCGCCAATCGGCTTTACTCTACTTGGGTTGTGCCTGAGGGTACGGGTGGTCCGAACTATCCGAATATGTAATCTCGTTTGAGATCAAAAAAACCCGCGAAAGCGGGTTTTTTATTAAACTTCCATCAATGCGAAAGTTTTCACCTTGAGCGATATAGTTTTATTCTTCTCCATCAAACTGCCAGTACACCTCGCCCCAATCACTTTCATAATTTGGAAAGATCTCACCCTGTTTAAAGTATTGCCGTGAATTTGATTTCGCTGTTGTATACCAATAGCCAGCTTTAGGACAAACCTGCCCAGCCGCTATACTTAATTTTTCAGTTGATTCAGTTTCGGGTTGATTGGATTGTTTTCCTATATTTTCTATATCAAAAATATAATTCTTTTCTTCCTCGGGTATGGTTCCATCTATATAGCGATTGTCTTCCCAAATTAAACGCCATTTAACATCGTACCAATCATCGGTCCCTTCCAATTTATATTGGGTTGCTTCTGTCCCTTCTAAAAAGTAGTTTGGACATCCAACATAAATATTATAGTCAGAATCATTGGTTAATTTTTGATAGACAGGTTTTTCGAACCATGGTTCATAAATGCCTGAAATTTGGATTTCTTCACCTGAATGAATTTGACCTTTTGAGCTTTCATTATAATTTGGGCAAGGGATGATCGGTTCAACGATTTGCTTACATGGTGGCCAGTTTAGTTTACTAAATAAAGATTCATAGCTCCATTTCTTATAATAAATTCGATTATTATTTGGTACATCATATGAAACGTTATACAAAGTATTAACTGTGATACCCTCCATAGCTCTTGCTATCAATAATTTTAAAATATGTCGTGTGTGGTCATGTTCAATAAAAATATTTCCATTTGGCTCTTGACCTATGCCTAGGTTTTGATAAAAAACATCATATAGCAAGCCATGTTCATCACCATAGCGACCAAAAATCCTCCCCTGAATATTCCCTTCAAAATAAAGATCATATGCTTCTTTTTTGAATTTGCTTTTTCTCAGTTCCGTTAAACCTTTTTCTGTATCACTTAGATCACTCAAATAATATAATAATTCTTCTTCATGACTCTCCTTAAAGCCTTCAGGTTCATTCAATAAGTTTAGAGGAGGATGCCTTAATTGTTGCTCAAATGCGTCTACAAATTCTTTCTCCAGTTCATATGCAACATATAAATACCGATAACTGGTATATTTTTTCATGAGATAAAAAGTTTGGTCTCTCGCTTTCTGATCAATGATATACATCATAAATTCCCTTAATTCGCCTTACTTTGCTCATGCTTAGTATTTGCTCGACCTGTCGCAGACACACCACGAGCTACCTGACCCTGTTGAACAGTTTTCTGTGCTTTTTCTCTTGCCGCCAAATACGCAACCGTATCTTCTAATTTTTTTGGAAGAATGGCATCATTCCAATTGGTTTTTTGAATTTTAACCATGTTTTCAATATATTGCCTGATCGGCTGATTGTCTGGGTGGCCAAAATCTATATATAACTGTTTTTCACCACCAGCTAACAACAATCCACTGCCTTGCATTTTTTCTAAATCAAGTTGCTCTGCAACCTGACCTTCCCATACTTTTAAGCCTTGCCAATTTTTAGGTACAACAATATTTAATTTTTCTAACTCAGCTATGGTAGGTATACGGTCTAGGGCCACAAATATACCATTTTTAGACCAGTCACTTTTTACAGCATAATCAAAACGCCATGCTGTGCCATTAATTGGCATTTTATCCGCCCAATACGCACCAGATTTAAATGGTTTTTTTTGATCAATGATTCGTTTCCAGCCAACTCTAGCACCAGGTTTATATAACTTTGCTTCAATATTAGCTTTCTGACTAAATGAGGCTATTACATAATATTTTAAAACATCATTTGTCGCAGAATCATTTTTCTTCTTAGCTAAATCCGGCCATCCGTCCTTATGCTTATAATGGCTTAAAGGCGCAGGTTTATGACCCTTGCTCGCAATCGTATTTCTAGCAGTAGAAGCCAAACGTGCTTCCGTGGTTAAAACTTTAGTTTCTCCACCACCTATCTTCGCACCAGCTTTATTCATCTGGTTGATCATTTCAGATCGGACTTTATTTAAAGCACTGTCCAACTCTTTAATTGCAGAAGGAATCATTTTATCTGCGAGTTTGGCAAGCTTATCTAACTCAGGTAAAAATGAGTTTAATTGTTGTTGTACATGCTTAGGTAGAACGACTCTCGTTTTTGATAAGAAAAACTGAATCGAGGATTTTAATCGCGCAATAAATTTTTTAAACTCGGATAATATTTTAGTTTGGTATTTTGAAAATTTAAGTGCGTTTATAAATTTAATTGGGTCTCCATAACCCATTTTTCTTAAAAAAGCCAAAATTGCAATTGCTACTTCTGCGGCTTTACTGGCATCTTTAATCACAGTAATGAGTAAGCGCCCAATACCTTTTAACACACCACCAAATATTGGAATGAGTGGCAATAAACACAAAATAATACTAACCCAGTTCAGGACTTTATTTTTCTCTTGTTCACTACCTGCCATGCGATTTGAAATAGCGATTAAATCCCTAACAGCTGTGGCTTCACCTGCGACAGGAAACATACTAATAACTGCATCAAATACGATCTGACCTAAAGTTGATTTTTCGTTAAATTCACCTTGTAAGGCTCCACCTACCCAACTGCCGGCAGCCTTGGTATTCGACCAAAGCTCTGAACCAATTTGAATTATAGCTATTTTATTTTCTGCACTCATTTTTTAGAATCCTTAAGTGCTTGTTGGTATGATTCTTCTAGATCTGAGATGTTCCAATCTGCTTTAAAATTAATATTTTCTTCTGCTTGTGCTACAACTTCATAAGATCTAGCATCTTCCCCAAAAATAATCTCTGCTTCACCATCAGGCGCATCTCTTATATCAGCTATCCCTTCATCATTAGTCACACCTGAAAATATCTGACCATTTGCGTATTTCATTTTAAAGTTTACACCTTTAACAGGCTCATCATCATGATATTTAATTGCAATCTGTTGTCTTATTTCATTTGGCATGAGTGGAAAATTCAACGGCACCTTTGCTCCCCCCACAAATTGATGCTGCCCTGCCTTAACCTCAAACTTACCAGCTGTGGTCGGTAAAACTCCCGAACTGCTAATTTCAATCTGTGAGCCACCACCGATCAACACTATTTTTTTTGCCGCTTTAATTTCAATTCGATCTTCCGTGGAAATAATCTGCACACCCTTTCTTGCAATCAGATCAGCACCATCCCCTTGAGCTTGAATCTCGATCTTGCCTTTGCCTGCATAGACTCGTGCCCCTTCTTGCGCTGCAAATAAGCTGATCTTTTTGCTGGCATGTCCGATGATGCTGTCTTGCGTGCTGGTGTTAATGCTTCCTTGTGCAATCTGGTTGATCTGCCCATCTGCACTGAGGTGGATGTCTTCGTTACTTTCTACGGCAATTGAACTTGGTGAAGCCAAGAGCATGATCGCTTGTTTAAAAGCCGCGGCTTTGCTTTGATCTTCGCTCTCTAAGTTCTTGAGATAGCCCTGTAGGTTTTCGAGTAAGCTGAGTGGATCAGTTTGTTGATTTTTTGCCACTTCACTGAGAGCTTTGGCGTTGTTTAAGCTACTTTCGAGTTGTTGTTTGGCTTCGCTTGCATCGAGATGGTTTGCTTTGGCTTGTTCTTGTTTGTAGGTG